>JBDSPC010000160.1:0-19207 GCA_039914485.1 Nocardioides sp. | reverse complement strand
TACCTGGTGCATGCGCTGTTCCTGGACCTGATTCGCATCCACGTGCTCGCGCCCTTGGGCGTGCAGGGCGGCGAGGCCTTCTGGCCGCTGCTCCTGCTCGGTGTCCCCGTTGCCGTGTTCGGTGCCTGGGCCTTCTTCCTCGTCTTCGAGCGTCCCTTCCTCACCATCCGCAGCGCTCGCCAGCTGGCGCAGGCGCTGTCGTGGCGGAGAAGGTCGCGGCTCGCGGCCAAGGAGCGTCCGGTGGACGCGGCCGAGATCGCGGGCTGACCGGCAACGAGGTCAACGGGGAACGTGTCCTCCATATCGGGGAAAAGCACCCGCACCTGACTTCTCACCACCACCGCGTCGTCAAGACTCGGCTGGCCCGATCACGTACGAAGGGACGCATCCATGCTCGTCGACCAGTCGTTCACGTTCCGCCGCGATGAGCTCTTCTCGTTGGCCGACAAGTACCGGGACGAGTTCCGCACGGCCGCCCCGTTCCCTCATGTCGTCATCGACGACTTCCTGCCACCGAGCGTGCTCGAAGGGGTGCTCGAAGAGTTCCCCGCGCCCGAGCAGCCGGACTGGGAGCAGTACGACACGTCGCGCGAGGTGAAGCTGGCGCTCGCCGACGCGGAGCAGATGGGGCCGACCACCCGCCATGTCCTGGCCGAGTTCAACTCCGGGGTCTTCGTCGACTTCATGGAGCGGTTGACCGGAATCGAGGCGCTGATTCCCGACCCCCACTACTTCGGCGGCGGCCTGCACCAGATCCGCCCGGGTGGCTTCCTCAAGGTCCACGCCGACTTCAACCGGCACTCGCGACTCGACCTCGAGCGCCGGCTGAACGCGATCCTCTATCTCAACAAGGACTGGAAGGAGGAGTACGGCGGCCACCTCCAGGTGTGGGACAACGAGATGACCCGATGCGAGAAGAAGGTGTTGCCGGTCTTCAACCGACTCCTCGTCTTCGCGACGCTCGACACGGCCAACCACGGCCACCCGGACCCGCTCACCTGTCCGCCCGACCGGGCGCGCCGGTCCATGGCGCTGTACTACTACACGAGCGACCGTCCCGAACACGAGCAGCAGGGCGAGCACACGACCGTCTTCCGGCAGCGCCCCGGCGAGCAGTGGACCAGCAACGCCCGCCAGATGGCCAAGCGCCTGGCACCGCCGATCCTGGTGGACCTCGCCCGCTCGGTGCGCTCGCGTCGCCACTGAGGCTTGACGCGGAAGGTCCCCCGATCCAATCGGATCGGGGGACCTTCACTGTCTGCGTCAGATCCGCAGCTGCTGGGCGTCGGCATCCGGGCCGACGTACTGGTCGTAGAGCGGGTGGTCGAAGTGGTGCATGGCGTACATCGACTCGTTCCAGGTCGCGGGCAGGTCACGCTTGGCGGCCAGTCCGTGGATCGGCACGACCTTCTGGCGATCGTGTGCCTCGTTGAACTCATCGATGGCCAGCAGCTCCCCGACGTACCTGTTCTGGAAGACGTGGTCCTCGCCGACCGTGTCGTCGAAGTAGCACACGATCCGCGGCAGGAGGTGCTTGTGGTCGACGTCGAAGACCTTCAGCGCATCCACGGTGGAGCTGTAGTAGTCGACGTCGACGGACACGAAGGCCAGTGGCGCCGGGGCGTACGTCGACGTGAACCGCGGCAGGGTCTCGGCGATGTCCCCGATGACGAGCTGGGCATGACTGAGCCGGGCCTGGAGCGACTCCACATCCATCTCGAAGAAGCCCTTGCGCCAGGTGTAGGGGAGATCTCGGTAGTCAGAGACCTCCGGGAGGCCCTTGCCCCGATCGAACCCGTAGACCTGGACCTCCAGGTCGTATGCCTGCGCGACCTCCAGGGCGATCCGCTCCAGTTCGATGAGACCGCGACCTCCGGCCACTCCGAACTCGGCCACGCTGATCGCGGGCAACCCGAGCCCCTTGGCCAGGACGGCTCCCTGCTGCACGCCGTAGGCGTAGTTGGGCCGCTCGAAGATGTCCAGGCGACAACGCAGGTCGAACGATCCGACCGGATAGCGGCGCCACAGCCCTTGGGCGACCCGGGACGGATTGTTGATCAGCCGCATGGCGCGTGAGATTCGGTCCCCGTTCATGCCGAGAAACTAGCCCGGCGCCGACCTCGTCCCATGTGCTCGCGCGGCGGTATACCCGATTCGGGCTAGTCGGGCCCGCTCATGGATAGACCGTGCGATCGGTGGACCGGTCCTGAGCGCCGTCGACGGTGATGTGTGCACCGTTGATGCCCGACGCCCTGGGACTCAACAGGAAGCAGGCAGCGGAGGCCACCTCCTCGACCGTGACGAACTTGCCGCCCGGAAGATTGTCGGCCACGAAGCGCTCGTGCGCCTCCGGATCGGCAGCGCGGGTGGCCGCCCACCGCCCGCCCTCGAAGGCGACTGCACCCGGGCTCAGCGTGTTCACGCGGATGCGTTCTCGGGCCAGCTCGACGGCGAGCGTCGGGGCGAGGTGGATCTCCGCGGCTTTCGCCACCGAGTAGGACGAGCTCGTGCGCGGCTTCCAGCCGCTGATCGAGGCAATGACCAGGGCGGCCCCCTGGCCGGAGGCCGAGAGCCACGGTACGGCCGCCCGGATCGCGGTGGCCGCATGCACGACATTGAGGCTCATCGTGTACATCCAGTCCTCGGCAGTCGATGTCTTCAGGCCGCCGCCCCGTGAGCCGCCGACGTTCGCCACGACCAGGTCGAGGCCACTTTGCTCTTGCGCCGACTGTGCCACCACCTTCTCGAGCGCTGAGGGATCGGTGACGTCGACGACGTAGGGGTGGACGACCAGCCCTGCTGCGCCAGCCACAGCGACGGCCTGGTCCAGTCCGTGCTCGTCTCGCGCACCGATGGAGACCACGGCCCCTTCGCTGGCCAGGGACTGGGCGATCCCGAGCCCGATCCCGCGGCTACCACCGGTGATGAAGGCGTGCTTTCCCGAGAGCTCGAGATCCATGCCGACCACTATCGGCTGCCGCGGACCTCTGACTCGGTGGGCGCGTCGGCGCTCACCACAATGGGGTAATCGGTCGCGGTCGGACGACGTTGCCCCGATCGTCCAGCAATCCTTGCGAGTGGCGCCGTTGTGCCACCGAGTCACGGTCCACGAGAAGGGGGCAATCGATGCACGTGCTGGTCGCTGGAGATCGCGGCTACATCGGGGCGGTCCTGGTCCCCCTGCTGCTCGACGCGGGTCATGACGTCGTTGGCCTTGATGCGGGCTGGTACGACGGTTGCGACTTCGGTCCCCAACCGGAGGGGTATGAGTCTCGCACCGGCGACATCCGTGACCAGGTGTCGACCGACGTCGCGGGCTTCGACGCCGTGGTCAACCTCGCGGCTGTCTCCAACGACCCGGTGGGCCACCTCAACGCCGAGGCCACCTACTCCGTCAACGCCCACGGCGCCGCGCACCTGGCGCAGGTCGCTCGGGAGGCGGGCGTCCCGCGCTACGTCTTCTCCTCATCCTGCAGCCTTTACGGCGCGGCCGGCGACGGTGCGGTCACCGAGGAGAGCGCCTTCCACCCGGTGACGCCGTACGGCGAGAGCAAGGTGATGGCGGAGCAGCTGATCAGCAAGTTCGCCGACGACAGCTTCAGCCCGACCTACCTGCGCAACGCGACCGCCTACGGCTCCAGCCCCAGGCTCCGGGCGGACATCGTCGTCAACAATCTCACCGGCGCCGCCCTCACGCGGGGCGAGGTGCGGCTGCAGAGTGACGGCTCACCGTGGCGACCGCTGGTCCACGCCGAAGACATTTCGCGGGCCTTCCTCGCCGTGCTGTCGGCGGAGCGCGAGGTCATCCACGACGAGGCGTTCAATGTGGGTCGCGACGAGGACGTGGTCCAGATCCGCACCATCGCGACGGCGGTCTCGGAGAGAACAGGCGCCCCCGTCACCTTCGCCGAGGGAGCCTCCCCGGACCAGCGCGACTACCGGGTCGACTTCAGCAAGATCGGTCGCCTGCTTCCTTCCTTCCAGCCGCAGTGGACGGTCTCGGCAGGCATCGACCAGCTCGCTGAAGACATGCACCGCAACAAGCTCACGAGCAGTGAGTTCGAGACCACCTTCGTGCGGTTGGAGCAGATCAACCGACTCAAGGCCGCCGGCACCTTGGACGAGCAGCTGCGGCGCGTTGTTGCCGACACGTCGTCAGCACGGTGATTGCTCTCGAAGAGGCAAGGTAGGTCGATGAGGGCACCTCGAATCGCAGTCGTCGTCGTCACGTACAACAGCGCAGACGTCCTCCCCGGGTGCCTGCGGTCCCTGCGAGATGGAGGCGCGGACGGCGTCGACCTCACCGACGTCGTGGTGGTCGACAACGCGTCATCGGACAAGTCCACGGAGATTGCGAAGGCATTCGACGAGCTGCCCGTCACGGTTGTCCAGCAGCTCGACAACGCCGGCTACGCAGCGGGGGTCAACGCCGGTGTTCGGGCACTGAGCGGTCCATCACCCGAGGCGGTCATGGTCCTCAACCCGGATTGCCGCCTCCGGCCGGGAGCCCTCGCAACGCTCGCCGGGGCCCTCCAGGTGCGCGGCCGCGGCATCATCGCTCCGCAGCTCCTGAACCCGGACGGGTCGCTGCAGCCCTCATTGCGCCGGCTTCCCACGATCGGTGGTGTCCTGGCCGAGTCGATCCTCGGTGGGCGGGTGGCAGACCGGCTGGGGGTGGGAGAGCTGATCTTCACGCACGGGCCGCACGACAGGCCAGGACCGTCGGCCTGGGCGACGGGTGCAGCCCTGCTCATCTCGCGGCCCCTGCTGGACGGCGTCGGGCCATGGGACGAGAGCTTCCTCCTGTACAGCGAGGAGACGGAGTACCAGTTGAGAGCGGCTGACCTGGGCTGGACGACGTGGTACGAGCCGGCAGCGGTGATCGAGCACAAGGGGGGAGAGGCGGACACCCGGCCGGACCTGGCCGCTCTGCTCACGATCAACCGGGTCAGGCTGTTCAAGCGCCGCCACGGGGCAATCAGCGGACTCGCGTACGCCGCAGCGCTGACCCTTGGCGTGGCGCTGCGCGCCGCCGCCGGACAGCGAACCGCCCGGGCGGCACTGGCCGCGCTGGTGTTCCCGTCCCGCCGGATCACTTCGCTGGCTGAGCTGCAGGGAGAGCAACGCTAGGCAGCGTTGGTCCAGCCGGCCGTGTCCGCCCGGACGATGCGCAAGAGCGCGCCGGACATGCCGATGAGTAGGAACGACAAGGACGACACTGTGGCGCACGCGGCGAAGTCGAAGGTCGCGTAGGTCGGAAGCATGGCCGTGATCGACGCTATGAGCGACAGGGCGAGATCTCGGTCGGTGGGGGCGGTCTTCAGTCGTGCCGGGAACCGGTGACACAGCAACATCACGCCCAGCGAGGAGTAGATGGCGGCGGCGAGGATCGCGAGGATGGCGACCAGGCCGACGACGCCGATGTCAACGAGCGTGAGCAGATACTGGTTGTCGAAGACGGTGTGCTTCGGTGCGTACCACGTGCCCAGTCCCCGGCCGAGGACGAGGTGGTCCGAGATCAGCGCCTGGGCGGTCTCGTAGTCGTGCGTGCGCCAACTCACGCTGCTGTCCGAACCAGCGTTCCGGAAGAGGTTGACGAAAGTGCGCGGCAACCCCGGTGAGACCACTTGGATGAACACCAGGAAGCCGGCGCTGGCGACGATCATGCGAAGCCGACGGGCGCCTGCCGACCCCGCGAAGAGCACGGCGGCCACCGCCCCGACCGCCAGGATTGCCGACCGGGACACGGAGAACATCAGTCCCACGGCGATGAGGCCGACACACACCCACCAGAAGGTCGAGCGCCGTCCCTTGCCCCTGTGCGTGGAGGCGAGGTGGACCGCCAGGGGGAGTGTCATGGCGCAGAACACGCCGAACTCGATCGGGTGCACGGTCGTCCCCGACACGCGTCGCATGCCCCATCGCTCCAGCACCACCGCCTCGGACGAGGTGAAGTGCATGCCCGGAGGCCGGAGCATCGGAGTGAGGTCGAAGCCGAAGAGGTACTGCAGGATGCCCACCACGGCGACCCCGGAAGCGCACACCACCATGACGCGGAGGAGGAAGTACAGGCGCGAGCGACTGCGGACGCCGTCGCAGACCGCCAACCCCACGGCGATCAGCGCGAATGCGGTCACCATCGCGTGGTCGCCGTTCGCGCGCTCGTCGGCCGGGAGGTAGCGGAAGGCCGAGCTGGCGTACGACGCCAGGAGGACGCAGAAGTAGACGAACAGCATGGTCCGGACCGGCGTGCGTCCCTTTGCGGCACCCAGCGTCGTGGTCATCTGAGTACTCAGCCACAGCGCACCCAGCCCGAGGGCGATCAGCGAGGCAGCGGACAGGGACAGCGGTAGGCCGTTGAGCGCGAGCCGGGGCGGCAGCAAGAACTGGAGCACCACGAAGAAGCCAAGGATGGTGGCAGCGTCGGCGGAGCGGGGACTCCCGGGGCCGCCGTCGTCCGCCAGCCACGGAGGTGCTCGGTCGAGGAGGCTCATCGGACCTCGGACTCCGAACCGTCGTCACCGCGGGCGGGGTTCTCGAGCACGTCGAGGACATTGCCGGAGGTGGCGCGGGCCGCACCGTTGACCCGACGGTGATCCACGAGCGCCGACCGGCCGGCGCGTGAGCCGTTCACAGCGGTGCCGACCTCAGGTGCGGCACCGGGAGCAGCCCTGGGGCCTGGATCGTCCTGCTCGGTGGCTCGCTGCTCCTCTGCCCGGCGCCGCCGACGATGGCTCTGCAGGCTCTCGAATCCGAAGACGGCGCCGAGGCTCATCAGCCCAGCGAGGGCGCCGGCCGCAGCGGCCGCGCGCATCGGACTTCCGGTGAGAGGTTGCGCCAGTGTCGGCGGCACGACCACCACCATGTGGATCTGGGTGGGTCCGGGCGCGCTGAGCTCGTCCTGGCGCTGGGCAAGGGCAGACGCTGCCGCGGCCGAGACCTTCTCGGTGAGGTCCTGTGCTGTCCGGGCGTCGGGTGCGGTGGCAGTGACGAAGATGAAGGGGCCGGTCTCCAGCAGCTCCGGGTTGCTGCTCCCGTTGGAGACTGCGTAGCTGGTGGGGCCACCAGGAGTGATGCCCAGGCTGAGGGCGGTCTCGGTGCTGTTCATCAGCTGGATGACGATCGACGCCGAGAGGGAGAGGCTGCGATCGAAGTTCATCATCGGGTTGGTGATCGAGTTCGGGACGTTGCGGTTCGTTGCTTGGGTCCCTCCCGACAACGGTGTCGTCAGCACCAGGATGCTGTCGGACCGATACTGCTGGGGCACCGTGTAGTACGCCGCTGCGCACATGGCCAGGGTCGCGAGACACGCCGGCACGGTGATGCACCAGCGCCGGAACAGGATCAACACGCTCGCCCAGAAGTCCATCGGTTTCCTCACTCAGCAGTCGCGTGTGTCACGGGTTCCTGGGCCGGACGTTGCCCGTCACAGGCGCGGGAGTGACTGCGGGTTCGCGCTTCCTCTCCAGGGTCGCGGTCACCGCGGACCGGTGGTTCCACCCCGGGGAGGAGACGACGTCCTGCTCGGCGCCCGTCCTGTCACCGGGCGGCCCCTCGATCGGCAACCGGGTGGGACGCTCGCCCAGACCCTCCTCATGATCTTGACTCGGCGCTGCCGTGTCCGCCGTGTACGGCTCAGCGCCGGTACGGGCACGCCGGCGATCCCGGCGCTGCTGACGGAGGTAGACGATCCCGACACTGAGCATGAAGCCGAAGATCGACGCGATCAGGCCGAACTTGATCGCCCGAGACCGGTCGATCTCCGGAAGGTCCGGCGGCACCACGTCGACCAGGCCGACGTAGGTCTGGCGCGGAGCTCCCAACGAGTTCTGCCATTCGCTCAACGTCTCCCGCGTCTTCGCCTGCGCCTTCTCCAGGATGGTCGAGGTCTCGTCCGGAGATGTGCTCCGAACAGAGATGAAGACAAAGGGGCCGTCGAGCCCGAGCAGTTCAGGGTTGCTCCGGCCGTCGTCGACGACGAGCTTCGTGGGCTTGAGCACGCCCAGCTGTGCCGCGACGGCCTTGCTGTTCATCGCCTGGATGAGGATGGCCGACGTCGTCCTCAGGCTGTCGGTGAAGTTCAGCAAAGGGTTGGTGAGGTCCTTGGGGGCGGCTGGATCTCCCGACTCGGTGCCCCCGAACTCGGTCGTGGTCAGCACCATCGTCGTGCTGGACACATACGTCTTCGGCGTGGCCACGTAGGCCACTGAGCCGAGCGCCACTGCCATCAGGACGGCGGGGATGGTCACCCACTTGCGCCGGAGCAAACCGGCAATCGTGATCCAGAACTCCATGTGACTCTTGAACCCCCATCGAACCGCGAGCACCTTCGGCTGTCGCGTTGTCGGGATCCTCGCAAGGACTCTCCGGCCCGTGCCCTCGCGCCGCCAACGATGCCCAATTCAGAGGATGCCGAGCACACCTGGGGGAGCGTCCGGACCGTTGCGTCCTAACGTGACGGCACAGGGACCAACACGCCCTGCCCGGGCAACGGAGGAGCGATCGATGACGACGGTGGAGGGCGTGACGGGCGTTCTCGGGCTCAGGGTCGGAGATGTCGTGGAGGTGCGGAGCGCCGAGGAGATCTTGGCGACCCTCGACGAGAACGGCGAGCTGGACGAGCTGCCGTTCATGCCCGAGATGCTGGCGTTCTGCGGACGCAGGCTCACCGTTCACAAGGTCGCGAACAAGCTGTGCGACTACATCAGCCACACGGGCCTGCGGCGGATGCCGGACGCGGTGCACCTGACCGCGGCGCGCTGTGACGGATCGGCCCACGGGCAATGTGAGAACGCCTGCTCCCTCTACTGGAAGGAGAAATGGCTCAAGCGTGTCGACCCGGACGCCCCGGTCCTGCCCACGCCCGATGCCGGTCAACGCACGCTCTTGCCGTTGCTCGTCGAGAAGAGCCAGAAGGAGCCCTTCGAGGACGGCGAGACCCGGTTCTCCTGCCAGGCGACGGAGATGCTGCGCGCGGCGCCGGAGCGACTGCCGCTCAGGAAGGTGAGTCAGTACCGAGACGACATCAGGTCCGGAAACGCCGACGTGGTGGAGGTCGTCAGGGCCTTCCTGGTCGCCGTGTTCAACCGCTACCAGGACGTCAGCAGACGCTTCCTGCCGCGCGCGTTGCAGATTCGCGCCGGGCTGCACTGGGGATTCCTGCGGGGCGGCATCGCCAGTGGGCGGACTCCCACCCAGCAGCTGGACCTCCGGCCCGGCGAGCTCGTCCGGGTCAAGTCGCGCGAGGAGATCCTGGCCACGCTGGACACCCACCTGCTGAACCGTGGGCTGGGCTTCGAACCAGAGATGTCCCGGTTCTGCGGGCGGACCGCCCGCGTGAAGGCTCGCGCCACCCGGTGCGTGGACGAACGGTCCGGTCGCATGCTCACGATGAAGAACCCGTGCATCATCCTGGAGGACATCGTCTGCGAGGGCGCCTACACGGCGAACTGTCCCCGCCAGTACGTCATCTGGTGGCGCGAGATCTGGCTGGAGCGAGTGGAGTCGGACAGCACCAGTGGATGAGGCGCAGCTGTTCGAAGCCGCCCCCACTGAGGTAGGTGCCACGACGCACCCTGGCACCGGGGAGCCTGAGGCCTCGGCAATCGGGCGGCACGCTGGACGGGGACTCGGCTGGACGTTGGTGGGAGGGGTGGCCTTCAAGGTCGGTTCGTTCGTGATGAGCCTGGTGATGGTCAGGCTGCTCGCCCCGCAGGACTTCGGGCTCTATGCCGTCGCGCTGGCGGCCAACGCCTTCGTCATCCACGTGAACGACATGGGCATCATCGCGGCGACCGTCCAGTGGACGGGCGACGTCAAGCGGATGGCGTCGACCGCCAGGACCATGGCGCTCGCGTTCAGCCTGTCCTGGTACGCCGTCTTCTGGACGGTCGCTCCGTTGCTGGCGGACGCGGCCAGCAGCCCCGACGCGACCCCACTGGTGCGCCTGCTGACCCTGACCATCGTCCTGGATGGACTGACCGCGGTCTCCGTCGGCGTCATGCAGCGACGGTTCCAGCAGGACAAGCTGATGAAGGCAATCGCGGTGGGCTTCATCTTCAACGCAATCGTGGGGATCACGCTCGCCGCGAGCGGTGCCGGTGCCTACAGCTTCGTCCTCGGCAGCCTCACCCAGTCACTGGTGGTCGCCGTACTCGTGCTTCGGGTCGCGAGTCTGCCCTACAGGTTCGGGTTCGACCGCGCCATCGCGCGCCGCCTGTTCCGCTTCGGAGCGCCTCTCGCGCTCGGGCTGGGCATCGAGTCCATCCTCCTGTTCTCGGACTCCTTCATCGTGGGGCACCTGCTGGGAACGGAGATGCTCGGCTTCTACCTGCTCGCGTTCAACATCTCGAGCTGGGTGCCAGGGATCGTGGGCACCGCTGTCCGCTACGTCTCCATCCCGGCTTTCGCACGGCTTGCTGAAGGGGAGGCGGATGGCCTCACCCTGGCGGTGCAGCGGTCGCTGCCAGTGATGATCTCGGTGGTGGCCCCCATCGCGGCGGTGATGGCGGTGCTGTCGCCGCAGCTCGTCAGCGTCCTGTACGGCGTTCATTGGGAGCGAGCAGGGGACGCGCTCGCCTTCCTCGCACTCGTGATGGTGGCGCGGATGTTCACGGGGCTGGTGTTCGACATCCAGACCGGGCGCGGCAAGACCCAGGTCACGATCTGGCTGAATCTCACCTGGCTCATCTTCCTCGTGCCGACCCTGTGGATCGGCGCGAGCATCGGCGGCATGCGTGGAGCGGCGGCGGGGCACGCGATCGTCGCCCTGGTGGTCGCCATCCCGATGGCGGCATGGATGTTGCACACGTCAGGGGTGGACATGCGACCGGTCGTACGGCGCCTCGCGCGCCCGATCGTCGGGGCGGTCACCGCCGCGCTCGTCATGCACGCTGTTGCGATCCCGCTCGACGGCCCGCTCGTCCAGCTCGTCGTCGCCGGCGGGATCGGGGGCGTCGTCTACCTCCTGGTCGCATTTCCGGCGTCGGCCCTCGCCTCGGTGTCCGCACGGGCATGGGCGTGGGCACGGTCCGGGTGGGGCCGGGCGGCTCAGCGGGGGGCGAGCACATGAGCATGCCCGCAAGGAGCCCACGAATCACGATCGCGCTCCCGGTGTACAACGGCGCCGAGACCCTGGAGGCCGTCATCGAGTCGGTGCTGGGGCAGACCTTCACCGACCTGGAACTCCTCCTCAGCGACAACGCGTCGACGGACGGCACCGAGGAAGTCTGTCGACGCTATGCCCGAGCCGACGAGCGAGTCGTCTATCACCGGCAGCCGGAGAACGTCGGTCTGCTCAACAACTTCCGGAGCGCAGCGCAGCAGGCGCGGGGGACATATGTCCGCTGGATCGGGGACGATGACTCTCTCCAGCCCGACTACCTGTCGCGGGTCCTCCACGTCTTCGCCGAGGACGAGCGCACGGTCCTGGTGACGACACAGATCGTCTACGTCGACGGCGACGGGGTCGAGGCGACACCGGCCGACTACGAGCCTGTCGCCATGTCCTCCGCGGACCCGGTCGAGCGGTTCGCGGAGATCCTGTGGGTGATGACCAACGGCTTCGCCACCCTCGACCCGCTCTACGCGACCATGCGACGCGAGCTGGCCGTCCTGCCACGGCGAAACATGCTGCGCGAGGACGAGGTGTATGCCTCTCGACTCGCGCTGGCCGGGCCCTGGGGGCACGTGGCGGCCCCGCTCGCGCTCCGCCGCCGCTCGGAGGTCCGGGCCGCGGATGTGGCCACCCTGCTCGGCGTCCCGAGCTGGCACCGGCACGCCAAGGACGTGCTGCAGTGCCGGGAGCTCCTGCACTGGATCGCGCGGTCCTCGCTGGCCCCCGCCCAACGGCGGCGCGCACGCGCCGAGGTCGTGCGGCTCTACTCGCACCGCAAGACGAACGCGGGGCGCCGGGGGGTTGCCAAGCTCGAGCGCCGGGCCGGGCGTTCGGTCCTGCTGGCAGCGAACAGGGAACCGTGACCTCGCCGTCCGTGAGCACTTCCTGACGCCATCCACGCCCATACCCAATCCGGGGGAGGACGGGTGGTGGGCACCCGAGGAAGATGCCATGGTGGGACGTCATGACCCCCCGCATGCCCCCTGCTGCTTCCCTGACCGTGCTGGCGCTCCTGCTTGCGGCCCTTCTGGCCGGCTCGACCCAAGGAGCCACGTCGGCGCCGCCCTCCCAGCTCGCTTCGAGGGCGTTGGACGAGACCTCGGTCACCGGACCAGCCAGCACGCCCAAGGTGGCGTTGACGCTCAAGAAGAATCCGGTGACCACAGCGCATCGTGCCCGGGTCAAGGTGGTGGTGAGTCCTCGGACGTCCCTGTCGGCCGTCCAGGCACAGAGCCTGCGATCCGGACGGGTCAAGGTCGGAGTGAGGGGTCCGGGGGTGCACCGCAAGGTGTACGCGCGACTGGACGGCCGCAGGGCGCTCGTCGTCCTCCCGAAGCTCGCCGAGGGCGCCTACCGCGTCCGCGCGACCTTCCTCGGCAACCAGGTGATGGAGAGGTCGCGGTCACGGGCGATGACGCTGAGGGTCGGCGCGCCACCAGTGGATGATGTCGGCCCTCCCGCGACGGGCTTCCCCAACGAGACGAACACGGGTGTCCCGACCGGAACCAACCTGACTCCCTATGCCGGGAGCTCGACGATCACGACGGCGAACACCGTGATCGACGGGAAGACCCTCGGCTGCATCAGGGTCAACGCCCCCGGTGTCGTGATCCGGAACTCGCACGTCTCGTGCGGCAGTGGCGGGGTGGTCGTCGGGTCCTACGACGGGGACTACTCCGGGACGCCCCTGCTGCTGGAGGACGTGGAGATCGATTGCCAGGACGGGCCGGGCACTGCGGTGGGGGATGCCTTGGTGACCGTGCGGCGCGCCAACATCCACGGCTGTGAGAACGGGTTCGACGTGAACCAGAGCGTCACGGTCGAGGACAGCTACATCCACGACCTCTGGAACGGCTCGGGCTCGCACCTCGATGGCATCCAGCTTGCCGGGGGCCACTGGAACGGGTCTGACTTCGTGTGCTGCGCCCTCAACATCACGATCCGGCACAACACGATCTACGGCGTCGGCGCGGACGGCTCGCTCGGGACGTCGGCGATCATCTCGAATCCCCGCGGCGACGCCAACATCCTGATCGAGAACAACCTGCTGGCTGGTGGGGCCGTTGCCCTGTACTGCGCCTACGAGGGCACGGCCACCAACTACCGCGTCATCAACAACCGCTTCAGTCGCAAGTTCAGCTCGAAGGTCGGGGCGTACGGACCGTCAGAGGGCTGTGCGGACGAAACCCTGTCGGGGAACGTCTACCACGAGTCGGGAGCCCCTGTTCATCTGCGTTGATCGCCGTACGAACCTCCTGGCGTACCCAGCCCAGAGCAAAACGATCGACGGGCTGGTGTCGTGAGGGGGCGATTCGCGTAGCGTCCGGGTGTGGAGATGAGCCCGGACGCACCAGGTGCTGCCCCTGCCGCCCGATTCGGCTTCGACGACGTCGCCGTCGTGACGGTGAGCTACCGGGGAGACCTCGAGCTTGCGGGAGACCTGTGCCGAAGCATCGACACCTTCCTCGCACCGGAGGCAGAGCACATCCTCATCGTTCCACGCTCGGACATGGCCCTGTTCGAGGCCTTCGCCCGGCCGGGACGGAGGGTGGTCGCGGTCGAGTCCGTCCTCCCGCGGGGATATGTCCAGCTGCCCGCCCCGCGAACGCTTCGGATCGGCTCCTACGAGCGACGCATCAGGGAGATCTGGGTCGGGCCGGCCGGCGTCGTGCGCGGATGGATCGTTCAGCAGATCCTCAAGCTCTCCGCCCCGTCCTTCACCGATCGCGAGATCCTCGTCTTCGCGGACAGTGACATCGTGCTGGTCGCCCCCCTGACGGTCGACCGGCTCACGCGAGACGGCATGGTCCGGCTGTATCGCCGGCCGGGAGCCTCACCGGAGCTGCCGACGCACGTGCGGTGGCACGAGGTCAGTGCGCGCCTCCTGGGCCTCGAGTCCGGCGGGAACCACGGTGCGGACTACATCGGCAACCTGATCACGTGGCGTCGCTCAACCCTGGTCCGGCTCCAGGAGCGTCTCAGCCTGAACGGCGGACGGCGGTGGGACAAGGTCGTGGCGCGACAGCGCGACTTCTCGGAGTACATGTTGTACGGGAACTTCGCCGACCTCGGTCACTCGCACGACGACTCGGGCCACTACGTCGAGTCGGATGACCTGGTGCACGCAGGCTGGTTCTTCGACCTGGGCACGGAGGAGGGTGTCGATCAGTTCGAGCGCGGCTTCACGCGGGGGCAGGTCGGAGTGGCGATCCAGTCGACCGAGCGGTTCACCCTCGCGGAGCGGCGAGAGCTGGTGCGCCGTGCGACCACGCGCGACGGCCAGGATCAGCGAGGCTGAGATTGCCTGACGGCGGCGCGCCGCCGTCAGGCATCAGTTCGCGTGGGCGTCGGCCTGCTGGGGGCCGGCTGGGACGAGCGGGTACGTGGTGCCGGGACTCGCGTGGGGAGGGAGGCGGGGAGTCGAGGCTTCGATGGCCGGAACACACCCGCGAGGTCGTCGACCACACGGACGTACGCCGCCTCCTGATGCCCCCAGGCAAGTTGGTCGACGACTCGCTTGCGACCGAGGAGCCCCATCTCGGCACGCGCGTCGGCATTGTCGACCAGCTCGACGATGGCCCGCGCATAGGAGCCGACGTCGTTGGGCTCGGCGTAGACCGCGGCCGCCCCGGCCGAGACCCGGGTCTCCACCAGGTCGAAGGCGACCACGGGGAGCCCGAAGGCCATGTACTCCATCGTCTTGTTCATGGTCGACACGTCATTGAGCGGGTTGCGGGGGTCCGGGCTCAGCCCCACGTCGGCAGTGGAGAGCACCGACGCGACTGTTGCGTCGGGAACGCGCCCGGTCATCACGACGTGGTCCTGCAGGCCGAGCCGGTCGCGCTGCCGCACCAAGTCGTCGAAGCAGTCGCCGCCGCCCAGCAGGGTGAACGCAATGTCGGTCCGGCCCATCTCGTGCACGATGTGGTGCGCCGCGTCGATCACGATGTCCACCCCGTCCTGGGGGCCCATCACGCCGAGATAGGCGACGAGGTGCTGCCGACCGCGACGCAGCTCGGGTTCGGCCGGTCCGCGTTGGAGCTTCTCGGGATCGGGCCCGGTCCGCACCACCGTGACCGCGGAGTCGGCCTTCCCTCCGCGCGTGCGGGCCACGTGTGCGTAGGAGCCGTTGGTGGAGGTGACGGCGTCCGCCGTACGGAAGGTGGCGCGCTCCAGCAGGAGGAGTCCGCGCAGCAACAACCCGTTGCGCGAGGGAAAGCGCGATCGGTAGAGCTCGGGACACAGGTCGTGGTGATCGAACAGGAAGCGCGTGCCGTCGCGCAGCCGCAGCCACCTGGCCAGCGGCCAGAAGATGTCGGGCGGGTTGCAGGCCTGGAGCACGTCGATCCGCCCGCGACGCCGAGCCCGGCGGACGAGACGAGCCGTGGCCAGGAAGGAGTAGGCGTACTCCTTGAGGTATCCCATCCCGCCGCCGCCGGAGGCATGCGGCGGATAGGTGTAGACCTCGATCCCGTCGATCACCTCGTAGGGGAGCGAGTCCGGCCCCGCCGGGCAGACGACCGTGACGTCATACAGGTTCCGGCGCAGGCTCTGGCACTCCAGCCACACGCGGCGGTCGAAGGGCACGTGCAGGTTCTGGATGATGATCAGGACCCGTGGTCGCACGGAGCCCGTCAGGAGATGGGTGGTCACCAGGCAATCCCTTCGTAGCCCGGCAGCTGCTCGACGGCCGACCCGAGGTCTCCCTGCAGGTCGATGATCCGCGGCGGCCGGATGCTGATCAATGCGTCACGTACCTGCTGGTCGGCGTGGGCGACGATGGCCACCTCGGCGTCGGCGAGCACCTCCTCGGGCCGGCACACGAGCAAGCGGTCCAGGTGGGGCAGCTTGGCCTGCACCTGGAGCCTGTTGGAGCCGACGAGTCGGTCTGGGTTGATGATCGGGTCGTAGACCAACAGGTCGAACCCTTTGCCGATCAGCCGCTCGGCCAGCTCCACGTGGGGGCTCTCGCGCAGGTCGTCGGTGTTGCTCTTGAAGCTCAGGCCGAGCAGGGCGACGCGGCGAGCCCGCGAGGCGATCACGCGGTCGATCACGTCCCGGATCACCAGCTCGTTGGTCTGCACGGCGCCGGCGAGCAGGGGGAGGTCGAGGCCGCCCTGCCGCGCCAGGTGCTGGAGTGAGCGCAGGTCCTTGGGCAGGCACGATCCGCCGTACGCGAAGCCGGGACGGAGGTAGGCCCCCGAGATGTTGAGCTTGCGGTCCTCGCGGAAGACCGTCATGACCTCACGGGCGTCCACGCCCAGGGGGCGCAGCACCCGGCCCATCTCATTGGCGAAGGAGATCTTGGCCGCGTGGAAGGCGTTGCATGCGTACTTCAGGCCCTCGGCCGTGCCGACTCCCACGACCCGGACCTGTTGTTCCAGGAAGCCGAAGAGATCACGCACCGTGTCGACCGTCTGCTCGTCGCCGGTGCCCAGCACCACGAACGGCGGGTCGAAGAAGTCGTCCACCCCGCTGCCCTCGCGCAGGAACTCCGGCATCATGCCGGTCCCGACCGTCCAGCCCTCGGGCAGGTTGTCCGCGAACTGGGGCGCCACCACCGTGGCCACTGTCCCGGGCGGGACGGTGCTGCGGACCACCACCGAATGGTGTCCCGAGGGTGGGGGAGCCACCACGTCCATGGCGGAACGGATGTCGGCGACAGAACGCTCGACGTAGGTCAGGTCCGTCTCGCCCTGGGCCCCCGACGGGGTGCCCACGCACAGCAGCGAGATGTCGGCGCCAGCGATCGCCCTCTTCGTGTCGGTGGTCGCGGACAGCAGCCGCGAGGCGACCGCCGAGGCAATCAACGCCTCCACACCCGGCTCGATGACAGGGCTGCGGCCGTGCCGGAACTCGTCCACCTTGTGCGCGTCCACGTCGACACCGATGACGTCGTGCCCGCGCGATGCCAGGCCTGCAGCGGTCACGGTTCCGACGTAGCCGAGGCCGAACACAGCAACGCGAAGAGGGCGTTTGCAGGAGGGCGTCATGGTGCAATCACACGCTGTGGGAAGTGGCTCGGAGGTCCATCGCTTCGCCATCTACCGAATGTTGGGGAGCGGGTTCGAGAGAGTGCCGGCGAGGCGATTGCGGACCGCGGCCAGCGGGAGTGCCACTCGGTCTCCCGCTGACATCAGTGTCACTGGCAGGGGCCACGGAATCCCGAGCTCGGGGTCGTCGTGGGCGATCGTCAGGTCGAACTCCGGATCGTGGGCCTGGTCGATCCGGTAGCAGATGTCGGCCGGCTCGGTGAGTGCCTGGAAGCCGTGGGCGCACCCCGCGGGGACATAGATGGACACCTGGGTCTCGCCCGAGAGCTCGAAGCTCAACCACTCCATGAACGTCGGCGAGCCCTCTCGCAGGTCCACGACGACGTCGAAGATCTTGCCCGCCGAGCATCGGACCAGCTTGTTCTCGCCCGAGCCCACGCGGACGTGGAGGCCCCGCACGACGCCGCGTCTCGAGCGCGACAAGCTGTCCTGGACGAACGCGTTGGGGTCGATCCCCACCTGTCGGGCCAGGTCCGCGTCGAAGGTGCGGCTGAAGAACCCCCGGTCGTCGGTGTGGGGGGTCGGCGTGAAGACCATCAGTCCCAGGATCTGCGTTGCTGCGACGTCCATGTGTCCTCCTGCGCGCCCGTGGTTGTGACGACGCGGTCAGTACGCGCCGCGGTGGTTGATGACGGCCACCACCGTCCGGCACAGGATGGACAGGTCGAGCATCAGCGACCAGTTGTCGACGTACTTCACGTCGAGGCGCACCGACTCGGCCCAGCTGAGGTCCGAGCGACCCGACACCTGCCAGAGTCCGGTGATGCCCGGCTTCACGGCGAGTCGGCGCCGCGGGTCGAGGTCGTAGCGCTCGACCTCGCTCGGCAGTGCCGGGCGAGGCCCGACGAGGGACATCTGGCCGACCACGACGTTCCACAGCTGCGGCAGCTCGTCGACGGAGTAGCGGCGCAGGACCGCGCCGAGCGGAGTGACACGGGGGTCGCGGCGGATCTTGAAGATGACTCCGCCGTCGACCTCGTTGAACTCATGGAGTTCGACCTGTTCCTCATCCGCCGTGTTGCTCATCGTGCGGAACTTGAGCATCGTGAACGTCACCCCGTCGCGGCCGACGCGCTGTTGGCGGAAGAGGCCGGGGCCGGTGGTCTCGGTGCGCACGAGCACCCAGACCAGCACGAGGAGAGGTGAGAGGACGAGCAGGGCGCAGGCGGCCAGGAGCCGTTCGACGACGTCCTTGGCGAGCCGCCGCGGGCCGTGGTTGGGCGCGGCCTGGACCTGCATCACGTCGAGACCGGCGCCCTGGACGACCGACACCCGGGTGGGCGCGACGTCGAGCAGTCCGGTGCCGATGTAGAGGGGCACACCGGCACCGTCAGCGCGCCACTGGAGGCGCCGCATGGTGGCGTGGGTGACGTCAGGGCCGGGCAGCACGAGCAGGGCGTCGCTGCCTGTCTTGTCGGTGACCTCCGCGGCGTACGCCACGCCCAGCCGGACCGGCAGGTCGCCCAGTGAAATGTCCGGGAGGGCCGAGACACACGCGGCGGCGACGACGTAGCGGCGCGAGGTGGCCAGCTCGGCCATCGTGGTGCGGACGTCCTCGGGGTGTCCGGCCAGCACGATGCGCGTCGCTGGCGCCCCGGGCATCGGCAACAGGCCACACGTGAGTACGGCGAGGGTGAGTACCCCCACGATCGGCACCAGCACCTCGGGAGCCGCAGCCTTGCCGATGACGACGTTGGCCAGCCAGCAGGCGATGCCGAGTCCGCCACCGGCGCGCACGACCCGACCCACCCGGCTGCTGACCGGTTCGCCGAGCGGGCGTCGCGTGAACCAGCCGTTGCCGGCCAGGAACAGTGGCCATGCCAGCGCGACTGCGATCAGCACCGCCGGCTGGACGGTGGCTCCGCCCCACGTCGCCGCCACGAGCGCCAAGAGACTGGCCGTGACCTCGACGAACGGGCGGAACCACCGATTGCTGCGCGTGCGTGGGATCCCGGCGTCGACGACCTGGTCGTGGTGCGCGACCCGCTGAGTGGGGGGCAACGGCGAGCCGCCGACCAGATCGCCGACTGGGGGGACA
>JBDSPC010000127.1:0-4091 GCA_039914485.1 Nocardioides sp. | reverse complement strand
GAGGGAGCGCACGTGCGGATGGACTTCCGGCCAGGGATCGACCCGACCCTGCGTCCCGCGGGCGGCGTGGAGGTGGCCTGCGTGCTCTACCCGGAGCCGACCGAGACCTGAGCCGGAAGCGGGGGCGGCGTGCCGCCGAACTCCGGGCAGTGCGCCTTGTAGGAGCACCACGAGCACAGGGCCGTCCTGTTCGGCCGCCAGTCGCGCGTCTCCTCGCACTCCTTGATCGCGCGCCAGATCGCCTCGACCTTGCGCTCGGTGGCGAGCAGGTCGGCCTCGTCGGGCTCGTAGCGCAGCAGCTCGCCGTTGCCGAGGTAGACGAGCTGGAGCATGGCCGGCACGATGCCGCGGGTGCGCCAGATGACGAGCGCGTAGAACTTCATCTGGAAGAGCGCCTTGGCCTCGAAGTCCGCGCCAGGTGCGCGCCCGGTCTTGTAGTCCACCACTCTGATCCGGCCATCGGGCGCGACGTCGACGCGGTCCACGAAGCCGCGCAGCAGCAGCTTGGAGTCGAGCAACGCCTCGACGTAGACCTCGCGCTCGGCCGGCTCGAGACGACGCGGGTCCTCGAGGGTGAAGTAGCTCGTGAGCACCTCGCGGCAGCTCGTCAGCCAGGTCGCCACGTCGGGACCCTCTCCGCCGAACATCTCCGCCAGCTCGGGCGCCTCCGCGAGCAGGGCGTCCCACGACGGGACGAGCAGGTCGGCGGCCCGGTCGGGAGTGCGATCGGCCGCGGGCAGGTCGAAGAGGTCCTCGAGCACCTTGTGCACGACCGTGCCACGCACGGCGTCGACGGACGGCTGCTCGGGCAGCTTGTCGAGGGTGCGGTAGCGATACATCAGGGGGCAGGACATGAAGTCGCCCGCCCGGCTGGGTGAGAGCGCCCCGAGCACGTCGACACCGTCCACGGGTGTCGAGACGATCTCGGCCGGCGACGTGTGCTGCATGTGCCGCACCCTAGGCCGCGGCACCGACAGCAGCGCTCGACGACCTGCCGGATAGGCTCACATGGTGACGCAGACGCCGCCCCAGGGGGCCGACAAGCCCGCCGCGCGGGCGCCGGGCACGCTTCGGATCGGCTCGATCGCGGGCATCGATGTGCTCGTCACCAGCTCGTGGTTCATCATCGCCGCGCTGATCTCCTTCGCCATCGCGCCGCGCATCGAGGAGGTCGAGCCCGGCCTGGGGGCATTGAAGTACGTCGCCGGGCTGGTGTTCGCGATCGTGCTCTATCTCTCCGTGCTGATGCACGAGGCGTCGCACGCGATCGTGGCCCAGCGATTCGGCTTCAACGTCAACTCGATCACCCTGCACTTCCTCGGCGGCATGACCGAGATCGACGGCGCCGCCAAGCGGCCGCGGCAGGAGTTCTGGATCGCGGTCGTCGGTCCGTTGACGTCCATCGCGGTCGGGCTCGCCTCGGTCGGCGTCTGGTTCCTGCTGCCCGAGGGACTGGTCCGGGTCGCCATCGAGGGCCTGGCCGGCGCCAACCTGCTCATCGGCGTGCTCAACCTGGTGCCCGGCCTGCCGCTCGACGGCGGGCGCGTGCTCAAGTCCATCGTCTGGGGCGCCACCGGCGACGCCAACCGGGGCACGATCGTGGCCGGCTGGGGCGGTCGCCTGACGGCCATCGCGGTGCTCGGGTGGCCGGTCATCCAGCGCGAGGTCTTCGACGTACCCCCGACGATGTTCGACTACCTCCTCGTCGTCGTGCTCGGCCTGTTCCTGTGGACCGGTGCCACCGCCGCGATGTCCCACGCCAAGATGCGTCGACGCCTCCCGCACCTGGTCGCCCGGCCGCTCGCCCGCCGTACCCTCGCCGTCCCCGAGGACACGCCCCTGGCCGAGGCCGTACGCCGCGCACAGGAGATCGACGCCGGGAGCATCGTCACCGTCACCTCGTCCGGCCGGCCCACGGGCATCGTCAGCGAGGCGGCCGTGCTCGCCACCCCGGACGAACGGCGACCGTGGATCCCGGTCAGCACGGTCTCCCGGACGCTCGAGGACGGGCTCACGCTGCCCGCGACGATCGCCGGCGAGGACCTGATCATGGCGATCAGCCGCCGGCCGGCCGACGAATACCTCCTGATCGAGGAGGACGGCTCGGTGATGGGGGTGCTCTCGACCGCCGACGTCGACAAGGCCTTCCGCGAGTCACGCGCCTGAGCGTTGCCCCACTAGGGTTCCGCGCATGTCCGAGAGTTCTGTGCCCACCAGTCCCGACGTGCCCGCCGAGGCGTGGTCCGGTGTCCACCGCGGCCCGCTGCGCGAGGGGGAGTGGGTGCGGCTGATCGACCAGAAGGGCCGCAAGCACAACTTCGAGCTGACGGCGGGCAAGCGGTTCTTCTCGAACAAGGGTCACCTCGAGCACGACGAGATGATCGGGCGCGACGAGGGCTTCACTGTCACGTCGTCGGCCGCCGGGCAGTACCTCGTGTTCCGTCCTCTGCTCTCCGAGTTCGTCGTCTCCATGCCGCGCGGTGCGGCCGTCGTCTACCCGAAGGACGCGGCCCAGATCGTCGCGCTCGCCGACATCTACCCCGGCGCCCGGGTGGTCGAGGCCGGCGCCGGATCGGGTGCGCTCACCTGCTCGCTGCTGCGAGCGGTCGGCCCGTGGGGCAAGGTCACGTCCTACGAGCTGCGCGAGGAGTTCGCCGAGGTCGCCAAGCGCAACGTCGACCAGTTCTTCAACGCGCCCGCCGGCTCCTCGCACCCCGCGTGGGAGCTCAGGCTGGGTGACCTCAAGGAGGAGCTGCCACAGCTGGAGGGGCAGGTCGACCGGATCATCCTGGACATGCTCGACCCGTGGAACTGCGTCGACATGGTCGCCGACAAGCTCGTCCCCGGCGGCATCGTCTGCGCCTACGTCGCGACCACCACGCAGCTGTCCCGCGTTGTTGAGACCCTGCGTGCGCACGGCGGCTTCACCGAGCCGCACCCCTGGGAGTCGATGGTCCGCGACTGGCACGTCGAGGGCCTCGCCGTACGCCCCGACCACAAGATGATCGGGCACACAGCCTTCCTCGTCACCGCCCGTCGGATGGCGCCGGGGGAGAGGGCGCTGCGCAAGACCCGTCGCCCGGCACCGGGTGCCTACGGCGTCGACTACACCGGCCCTCGGCCCGCAGATCTTCCGCCGATGGAGACACCCGAGACCGACTGAGCTTCGCTCCCGAGCAGGAGGTGTCGCACATGGTCGAGGTCGTCGCATGGTCACCCGACTGGGCTGATGCCTTCGAGCGCGTGGCCGCGGATCTTCGTACGGCGCTCGCGACCGTCCCCGGAGCCCGCGTCGAGCACGTGGGCTCCACGTCGGTGCCCGGACTGGCAGCCAAGCCGATCCTGGACATCGACGTCGTCGTGTCGCCGGTCGAAGTGCCGGCAGCCGTCGAGGCGCTGGCCGCGGTCGGCTACGTCCACCGCGGTGACCTCGGCGTCGTCGGCCGCGAGGCCTTCCACCCGCCCGACGAGGAGCCGCGCAGGAACGTCTATGTCTGCGAGGACGGCACCACCAACGTCCGCAACCACCTGGCGGTCCGGGACACGCTCAAGGCGCGAGACGACCTTCGAGATGCGTACGCCGCCGTGAAGCTCTCGCTCGCGGACGACCCGCACATGGACATCGACACCTACATCGCCCGCAAATCCGCAGTCGTGCAGCGGGTGCTCGCGGCATCGGGCGAGTTCAGCGCCGCCGAGCTGGCCGCGATTCGGCGGCTCAACGACCCCGACTCATGAGTCGTCGTCGCCGTACCGCATCGAAATCGTGACCAACACTCTCGGATAACCACTTCCGTCTCATCGACAGATGGGTAATGTCCGAAGGAACAGGAGGTGACGCACATGTCCGATTCGACAGATGGCGCCGCAGGACCCGAGATGAGTCCCGACGAGCTGGCCACTCAGGTGCGCTTCCTGGAGGCCGAGGTCTCCGACCTCCGACGCCGGCTCACCGACGTGCCCGGCCAGTCCCGCGGCCTCGAGCTCCGGCTCGCCGACACCCAGCGCTCCCTCGCCGCCGTGACGAGCCAGAACGAGCGGCTCGCCCAGACGCTGCGCGAGGCCCGCGACCAGATCATGAAGCTCAAGGA
>JBDSPC010000125.1:0-5789 GCA_039914485.1 Nocardioides sp. | reverse complement strand
GGTTCACACTGACTTCGGAGGATCCGGCGCGGCGACCTCGGCGCTCCGCTCATAGGAGGACACATGGCTTCTGGATTCCACGACGGCAGCCGAACACTCCAGGACGCCTTCGACACCCGGGCCTTGGCCGACCGGATCGACGGACTTCTCGTCGAAGACACGATCGATGAAGGCGGACGGGCGTTCATCGAGGCTCGCGACATGTTCTTCCTGGCGACGGCCGACGCCGAGGGGCGACCTACGTGTTCCTACAAGGGTGGCGACCCCGGCTTCGTGCGCGTGATCGACGAGCACACGCTGGCGTTTCCCAACTTCGACGGCAACGGGATGTATCTCTCGACGGGCAACGTCTTGGTCAATCCAGAGGTCGGCATGTTGTTCATCGACCTCGAGCAGGGGCACCGGATGCGGGTGGAGGGCGCGGCGAGCATCGACCTCGACGACCCATTGAAGGCTGAGTATCCGGAAGCCCAGTTCGTCGTCCGGGTCCGGGCGCGGGCCGTCTACCCGAACTGCCCGCGCTACATCCACCGCTACAAGCTTGTGAAGCGTTCTCGGTTCGTGCCGCACGCCGACAAGCCGACGCCCGTACCCCAGTGGAAGCGATCGGACTGGGCGATCGACTCGTTGCCAGCAGACGACCCGGCCCGCGATCCCGGAGAGCGCGAGGTCCTCGGCCGCTGATCGGTCCTAGGCAAGAGCCATGCGGCGAGGCACTCCAGCTGACCTTCAGCCCGACGGAACGTGTACGGCGCATCCCAGGACGACCGTCCATGCCCGGGCAGATCTACGACCAGCCACCGGGCCAGCTCGACGGCAGCAGCTCCACGACAGCGCCGTACACCTCGGCCGTTGCGCCCAACCCGTGCGACAGCACCAGCACGGGGCCGTCTCCGCGCCCCCCGGTTCGGGACCAGATCACGCGGCCACGTTGGCGACCAGGAATGTCCACCGACCGTTCACACGCAGCCGGAGGCGCCCTTCACCGCAGGTGCGAGAGGAAGGAGTCATGACTCTTCTTCGCACTACCGCCGTCTGTGCCTCAGTCCTCGCGACCCTCGCCCTCACGAGCCCGAGCAGCCCGGCCATCGCCGCCGACGGGCAGGACAAGCCCTCGACGACAACCTTCGCCGTCATCGGCGACGTGCCGTACGGCGCCGCGCAGATCGCCGCCTTCCCGGGCTGGGTCGACCGGATCAATGACCAGCCGGGCCTCGACCTCGCCTTCCACGTCGGCGACATCAAGAACGGATCGTCGCTGTGCACCGATGACTACAACGCGATGATCCGGGAGCAGTTCGACCGGTTCGAGATGCCGTTGCTCTACACGCCCGGCGACAACGAGTGGACCGACTGCCACCGACCGGCGGCCGGCGCGTACAACCCGCTCGAGCGACTCGACGCCGTGCGCGCGACGTTCTACGAGACCCCCGGCCTCACGCTGGGCGAGCCGCTGAAGGTTGCGAGCCAGGCCGCGATCGGCTTCCCCGAGAACCAGAGCCTGCGCACCCGCGGCATCGAGATGGCCACCCTGCACGTCGTCGGCAGCAACAACGACCGCGCCCCGTGGGCGGGACTCGGCCTCACGGCACCGACCGCGGGGCAGCTCGCCGAGGAGAACGCCCGGATGACGGCCGCCATTGACCTCGTCGAGGACACCTTCGCCAGCGCGCGTCAGACCAACGCCCGCGCCGTCGCGATCTTCCAGCAGGCCGACATGTTCGACCCGTCCTACCAGCCGACGTGGGACCTCAGTGCCTTCCAGCCACTCGTGCAGTCCCTCGTCGATGAGGCGTCGACGTACGACGGCGAGGTCTACCTCTTCGACGGCGACAGCCACGTCTACAACGTCGACCACCCGCTCGCGGCCGGCTCGCGCTGGCTCGGGATCCACGGCGTGCAGGGCAGCGCCGACAACCTGACCCGCATCACCGTGGACGGCGAGGCGAACAACACCAACTTCCTGCAGGTGACCGTCAACCGACCGGGCGCTGACGAGGTCCTGTCGTGGGAGCGGGTGCCCTACGACTCGCAGCCATGAGGGGGCCGGACTAGCGGAACTTCGCGGTGTACGTCCGGCTGGTGGCAGGGGCGGTGACGTTGTGGGTCCGTGCGCCGCCGTCGGACCAGGAGAGGAACACGTACGACTTGGATCCCTTGTTCTGAGGGGACGGCGCACTGATCGTGTTGGTGGAGCCGACGATGACGGTCCGGGTGAACGACGCCTTCGCCGTACTGCTTCCCACGGTCAATGACATGCCGCCGGGGTTGGTCTGGAACGTCAGCACCACCGTTCGCGGATCCAGTCGGATGCTCCGGGTGTCCTGCAGTCCGCTGGAGTCGGTGGCGGTCAGCCGGAGCTCGAGGTATGAGGGGTACTCGTGGTCCGGAGCGGCGAAGGATCCCCCGGACACCCCGGTGAACGACTGGATGGTGTGGGAGTGGCAGTTCGACGGGCAGTGCTGCATGACGAGCTCCCACGACAGCGCCGAGGCCGGCAGGTTGCCGTCCTGGGCATCGGTCCCCGAGCCCGAGAAGGAGATGACGTCCCCGACCGACCAGGTGGTCCCGGCCGCCGGCGCGGTGATCGTGGCAGTCGGTGCCGTGTTGCCGACCGAGATGACAACCGTGTCCGACGCCGAGAGGCCGGCACCGTCGGTCACCCGCAGCGAAGCCGTGTAGGTGCCCGAAGCGGTGTACGTGTACGACGGTTGCGCACTCGTCGAGTCGTCAAAGGCGCCGTCGCCGTCGAGGTCCCAGGCGTGGGTGATGGCGTCGCCCGGGTCGGGGTCGCTCGACGCGGTTCCGTCGAATGCCACGGTGAGCGGAGCCGATCCGGACGTGGGCGCCGCGGTGGCCACGGCCACCGGCGCCTGGTTGCTCGACTGGTACTGGATGCGCCGGATGGTGCCGCCATCGAAGTCGACGTAGAACAGGTCGCCGCCGGGTCCGACCTGGAGGTTCACGGGGTTCGCCGCGCCCGCCACGAAGGACCTCACGAGGCCGGGTGCGGGCTTGCCGTCGGCCCCCTTGGGCATAACCCAGATGCAGTCACGCGAATAGTCGGCGAAGAACAGCGCGTCGTCGTACTCGGAGGGATAGGAGTGCTGCGTGGCGGCGAACTCGAACTGCAGCCCGGCGATCGAGGAGCTCCCGATCGGGCACGTCTCGTTGGGCACGACCCGGTTGTTGTGGTGATAGGCGTGGTACGGCGCGGTCACCGCACCCGACGTGGCGTAGAGGTTCTCGCACATGCTCAGGTTCGCTGAGTCGTAGCCCGACTGGCGGCCCGCGCCCTCGTAGCAGGGCCACCCGAAGTTCTGCATCTGGCCGGCCGAGGGGATGACGTTGATCTCCTCCCAGTCGTTCCAGCCGACGTCGCCCACCCAGATCTCGTCCGTCCCGGGCCGGTCGGTGATCCGGAAGGGGTTGCGCAGCCCGTAGGAGACGATCCGCCGGGCGTTGGGGTCCGGTGAAGCGGCCAGCGGGTTGCCCGCCACGCCGGCACCGGTGGCACGGTCCACGCGGATGACGGTGCCGTCGAGGGAGACCGGATCACCCGGGGTGAGCAGGTCCTGGCTGCGCAGGGCACCGCCCTGCGCCGTGGGGGGCGTGAGGATCGTGCCGGCTTCCCCGGGCGGATCACCGCAGGGGTTGACCGGGGACCCGTCCTGGCCGTAGTCGACGAAGTTGAAGCTGGCACCGTCACCGCCACTGGCGTAGAGGGCCCCGTCCCGGCCGAACTCCACGCTGCCCACCGAGTGGCTCGGGTACTGCTGGCACCAGTCCTCGACCAGCACCTGCTCCTGGCCAGTCATGGTGTTGCCGCTGGCCTGCAACCGGGACACGCGTCCGCTGACCACGCAGCCGTCCGCAGTGGCACCCGGCGGAGTCGGACAGGGATCGGAGTAGACGCCCGGCGTGCCCCACCTCGGCGCCGCCGCCGAGGATCCGAGCACGTGGTCGTAGGTGTACATGACGTAGACGTAGGGCTCGGCCGGGAAGCCCGGGTCGAGCGCCAGCCCGAGCAGCCCCCGGTCCCAGAAGTTGTGGACGTTGACGTTGAGGTCGGCGAAGACGTCGGGCGTCGGGTCGGTGAGCGAGTCGAAGACCTTGACCACCCCGCGCTTCTCGGCGACGAAGATCCTGCCGTCGGGGGCGAAGCGCACCGCGGTCGGGTTCGACAGACCGCTGAGGACCACCGACTCGGTGAACCCGGAAGGCATCGTCGAGACGCCCTGGGCTTCCGTCGTCCCGACCACGGAGAAGGCGACACTGGCCGTCGTCAGCAGGAGCGTGGCCAGGAGGACCCGTAACCGCGCGACAGCAAGCAGTGGGGCACTGCGTCGCGCGGCGCGCGCTGATCGTTCGTCAGGAGCATTGATGCCGTGCTGACTCATTGTCTCGCCCTTCTGGGCTCGTCCCACGACGTCACCCGGCGCCCGAGCTCACCCCCAGAATCAACCTGCCCCCTCGATCGCCGCATACCGTTTCTGGGTCAACTTGGCGCGACGATCTCGAGCGTGACCTCACAGGTGTCACCCGCGTGAAGCCCGTTGGCCTGCCGGACCGGCTTCTTCACCGGCAGCACGAACGTGCCCGCCTTCGAGTCCGGGAAGAGCGACGTCCGCCAGGTCGAGGGCCCGATCGACACCTCGACCCGCACGCTCCCGAAGCCGCCGCGCGGACCCGCCTCGAAGGCAACGTCTTCAGCCACGTCCAAGGGCAGCGTGAGGAAGTGCCGCGATCCGGGTTCGTCCGGGGAGTGCTCCCAGATCTGCGCGTGGAAGACGTGCTCGGCCATGGGCAGATCGTCGCACCGAACGCCCTTCACCTCAGCGGGCACTGGTCTAGCCAATTTGGTAAAGGTTCTGTCCCTTCGGCCACACACCTGCGGATATCCCAAGACGCTCAGGTGCCAGAAGCTCAGGGAGGGCAGCCACCAATGACGACCGATCAGCGTCCCGACGTCACGCAGCTCGACCCGGCGAGCCCTGAACCGAACGACAACGCCGAGCGAGTCCTGACCTACCCGCGCATCTCGAGGAACGACCTTGCCGCCCTCTCCAAGCAGGACAAGGACTCCTCGCTCAGCGCGCTCGTGCGCCAGTGGATGCGGACGTCGGAGGCGCTCGACCGGCAGTCCCGTCCCCCGGGCGACGACTCGCCCCTGCTCCCGAAGTGGACCCCGCCCAACGAGGACCCGATCGTCAGCGGCGGCGTCGCCATGGTGGCGACCCCGGCCCTCCCGCGGCGCCGTCGACAGGTCGTGGCCCGCCCCACGCGTCGCCTCGCCGTGCTGATCGACGTCCAGACCACGGCAGCGGATTCGGCGGGAGCCCTCTTCCACGCACTGGAGGACCAGGGCACGGTCAGCGTCTGTCGGGCGTACGGCGACTGGACCTCACCCGCCACGCGGGCGTGGTGGCCCGGGCCGCTGCGCGAGCACGGGATCCAGCCCCATCACCACTTCGGGAACGCCCAGGACCAGCGCGGGCTGGTGGCCCTCGCCATCGATGCGGTGGATCTCGCCCATGAAGCCGCCGTGGACGTCGTCGTCATCGTCGGCGACCTGGCCTCGCTGCACCCGCTCATCGTTCGACTCAACGGATCGGGCATCGAGGTCATCGCGTTCGGCACCACGCCGACTCCGACGGACGTCCGTGAGCTCTGCCACGAGTTCGTGGACCTGTCGGGGGACCCCGGCGACGAGAATGAGGGCCGGCACCGCGCCTGACGCTCAGCCGTCGATGAATGCGGCGAACTTCTCGAGCGCCGGACCCGTGTGG
>JBDSPC010000088.1:0-15853 GCA_039914485.1 Nocardioides sp. | reverse complement strand
CAACGCCCTCAGCGAGCCGCTCTCCAAGCTCGCCGCAGCGGTGGTCTGAGAGCCATGTCCGGAGTCTCTCGTCGCGGTCTGCTCGGCGGCATCGGTGCCGCCGGAGCGGGTGCCGCGGCGATCGGCTTCGGCGCAGGTTGGGCAGCCCAGGGCGGCGAACCCGAGGCAACGGCTGCACCCACGACCTTCGAGCTGTACGGCGACCACCAGGCCGGCATCGTGACGCCGGTCCAGGACCGGTTGCACTTCGCGGCGTTCGACGTCGTCACCGAGGACCGGGAGGAGCTGGTCGGCCTGCTGCAGGCCTGGACGGCCGCGGCCGCCGAGATGATGGCCGGCCGTCCGGCCGGGCCCGACTCGTCGACGTACAACAGGCCGCAGGACGACACGGGGGAGGCCCTCGGCCTGCCGCCCAGCCGATTGACGATCACCTTCGGCTTCGGGCGTTCGCTCTTCGACGACCGCTTCGGGCTGGCCGACCGGCTGCCCGAGGGGCTCGTCGAGCTGCCGCACTTCCCGGGCGACAACCTCGACCCGGCGCGCTCCGACGGCGACCTCTGCATCCAGGCGTGTGCCGACGACCCGCAGGTGGCCGTGCACGCGGTGCGCAACCTGGCGCGCATCGGCTTCGGCACGGTGGCCGTGCGCTGGTCGCAGCTCGGCTTCGGCAAGACGTCGAGCACCACCCGCGACGAGCAGACGCCGCGCAACCTGTTCGGGTTCAAGGACGGCACGATGAACCTGAAGTCGGACGAGCAGTCCGACCTCGACGAGCACGTGTGGGTCAGCAGCTCCGACGACCGGGACTCGTGGCTCGCCGGTGGGTCCTACCTCGTCGCGCGCCGGATCAACATGACCATCGAGATCTGGGACCGCCAGACGCTGCAGTCGCAGGAGGGCGACATCGGTCGCACCAAGACCGAGGGCGCGCCGCTGTCGGGCGGCACCGAGCTCGACGACCCCGACTTCGAGCTCGAAGGTCGCGACGGGCCGCTCATCGACCCGACGTCGCACGTCGCGCTCGCCCACCCGAGCGCCAACAACGGCGTGCGGATGCTGCGCCGCGGCTACAACTTCGTCGACGGCTCGACCTCCATCGGCCGGCTTGATGCGGGGCTGTTCTTCCTGGCCTACGTCGTCGACCCGCGCAGCCACTACATTCCCATGCAGACGCAGATCTCCAGCAGGGACCGGATGCAGGAGTACGTCCAGCACACCGGGTCCGCACTGTTCGCGGTCCCCGGCGGCATCAAGCAGGGTTCGTACGTCGGTGAGGCGCTGTTCGCCTGAGCGGGTGCAAGATGAGGTCATGAGCGAGCGCAACAACACCTTGGAGACGACCCGGCGCCTCGGGGTCGAGCAGACCGGCATCGAGATCATCGACGAGGCCGACCGCACCGCGCAGCCGCGGGACCTGTTCTGGCCGTGGTTCGCGGCCAACGTCAGTGTCTTCGGGCTGAGCTACGCCTCGTTCGTCCTCTACTTCGGGATCTCGTTCTGGCAGGGCGTGCTGGTGTCGGTGCTCGGCATCGTGATCTCGTTCGCGCTCTGCGGCGTCATCGCGATCGCGGGCAAGCGCGGATCGGCGCCGACGATGATCATGAGCCGGGCGGCCTTCGGCGTACAAGGTCAGAAGGTGCCGGGCGTCATCTCGTGGCTGGTCTCGATCGGCTGGGAGACGTTCCTGGCGATCCTCGCGGTGCTCGCGACGTCGACGATCTTCACGCGCCTGGGCTGGGGCGGTGGCACCAGCACGAAGGTCGTGGCTGCGCTCGTCGTGGCCGCGATGATCGTGTCGGCGAGCGTCGCTGGCTACCACATCATCATGAGGATGCAGTCGGTCCTGACCTGGATCACCGGCATCGTGACCGTGCTCTACATGGTGCTCACGATCGACGACATCAACTGGTCGGCCGTGCAGGACATCCCGGCCGGCTCGACGCAGTCGGTGATCGGCGCGCTGGTGATGGTGATGACCGGCTTCGGCCTCGGCTGGATCAACATCGCCGCCGACTGGTCGCGCTACCAGAAGCGCACCGCGTCCGGGCCCTCGATCGTCGCCTGGAACACCTTCGGCGGAGCGCTCGCGCCCGTCATCCTCGTGGTCTTCGGCCTGGCGCTCGCCGGCTCGTCCACCGAGATCCTCGACGGCGTCGCGGGCGACCCGATCGGCACGCTCGCGACGCTGCTGCCGACGTGGGCGCTGGTCCCGTTCCTGCTGGCCGCGATCCTGTCGCTGGTCAGCGGTGCGGTGCTCGGCATCTACTCGTCCGGCCTCACGCTGCTCTCGCTCGGCGTGAGGCTCAAGCGACCGCAGGCGGCCGGTGTCGACGGCGTGCTGCTCACGCTCGGCACGATCTACGTCGTCTTCTTCGCCGACAACTTCATCAACCCGTTCCAGAGCTTCCTCATCACGCTCGGTGTCCCGCTCGCAGCCTGGGCGGGGATCATGATCTCCGACCTCGTGCTCCGCAAGCGCGACTACGACGACGAGGCGCTCTTCGACGAGCAGGGGCGGTACGGCGCCTTCGACTGGGTCTCGATCGGGACCATGGTCGCCGCGTCGGTCATCGGGTGGGGACTGGTGATCAACACGTTCTCCGACGACGCCTCGTGGAACAACTGGCAGGGCTACCTCCTCGGCCCGCTCGGCCTGGGCGGTCGCGACGGCGCCTGGGCGTTCGCCAACCTCGGCGTGCTCGCGGCGCTGCTGATCGGGTTCCTGGTCGCCTTGGTCGCCCGCCGGTCGACCGTCGCTCGCCAGGAAGCGGCCTGACCAACGCCATGGCAGGGTGGCGACCATGAGCACCAACATCGCCGTCGTCGGCGGAAACGGCCAGATCGCCCGCATGCTGCACCCGCTGCTGGTCGCGCGCGGTCACACGCCGATCGCGCTCGTCCGCTCCGAGTCACATCGCAACCGCCTCGAGGCGATGGGCGCCGCCGTACGCCTCCTCGACATCGAGCACAGCACGCCCGGTGACTTCAGCGCCGCCTTCGACGGCGCGCACGCGGTGGTCTTCCTCGCCGGTGGTGGTCCCGACGGCAACATCGAGCGCAAGCGCACCGTCGACCTCGAGGGGGCCCTGAAGTCGATCGAGGGCGCGCAGCAGGCGGGCATCAGCCGCTTCGTCCAGGTCTCGGCCATCAACGTCGACGAGCCGATCCCCGACGACGCCAGCCCGGTCTGGCGTGCCTACGTCGAAGCGAAGCGTGACGCCGACATCGCCCTGCGCGACAGCGGGCTCGACTGGACGATCATCCGGCCCGGCCTGCTGACCGACGACGACCCCACCGGCCTGGTCGAGCTCGGCGAGGACGTGGCGCGGGCCGAGATCCCGCGCGCCGACGTCGCCGCCGTGCTGGCGGAGGTCCTGGACTCGGGCGCCGGCATCGGCGCCCAGTGGAACCTCGTGTCCGGAGACACACCGATCGCCGACGCCGTGGCGGGAACATCCACTCGCTGACCGAGGTTGCGGCGTACATGCGAATCGACATCTGGTCCGACGTGGTCTGCCCGTGGTGCTTCATCGGCAAGCGCCGCCTCGAGACGGCCCTGAGCCACTTCGAGCACGCCGACGACGTCGAGATCGTCTGGCACTCCTTCCAGCTCGACCCGGGTGCGCCGACGACCCCGGTGGAGACCGTCGCCGAGGCGCTGGGTCGCAAGTACGGCGGTGGCCCGGAGGGCGGGAAGACGATGATCGACCGCGTCGAGGCCGTCGCGGCCGAGGAGGGCATGCTCTGGCGCCACCACCAGTCGAAGCGCGTCGGCACGATGGACGCCCACCGGCTGATGCACCTCGCGCTGCACGAGGGTGGGCCGGAGACGCAGGGCCGGGTGAAGGAGGCGCTGCTGTCGGCGTACTTCATCGACGCCCGCAACGTCGCCGACCACAGCGAGCTCAAGGACATCGTCACCGGAGCCGGACTGGACGCGGAGGCGGTCGACCGGGTGCTGGGGAGCACGGAGTACGCCGACGAGGTCTGGGCCGACATCGAGAAGGCGCAGGCGTTCGGCGCGACGGGTGTGCCGTTCTTCGTCGTCGACAACAAGTTCGGCATCTCCGGCGCCCAGCCGGTCGAGGCGTTCGGGCAGGTCCTCGAGCGCGCGTGGTCGGAGTCGCACCCGGTCGTGGAGATGCTGGCCGGAGGGGGAGCGAGCGGGGATGCCTGCGGACCGGACGGTTGCGCGATCTGACGTGCCGACCTTGTAGGCTCGGGCGAGCACAGCGTCGTGCAGGCCCTCAATCGATCACTTTCATCGAGGAACTCCGCTGTGACCAAGCCTGTCGTACTCATCGCCGAAGAACTGAGCCCCGCCACCGTCGAGGCGCTCGGTCCTGACTTCGAGATCCGCCACTGCAACGGCGCCGACCGCGCCGAGCTGCTCGCCGCCATCGTCGAGGCCGACGCCATCCTCGTACGCTCGGCCACCAAGGTCGACGCCGAGGCGCTCGCCGTCGCCAAGTTGCTCAAGGTCGTCGCCCGCGCGGGTGTCGGTCTCGACAACGTCGACGTCAAGGCCTCCACCCAGGCCGGCGTCATGGTCGTCAACGCCCCGACGTCCAACATCGTCTCCGCCGCCGAGCTGGCCGTCGCGCTGATGCTGGCCGCCGCTCGCCACATCAGCCCGGCGCACGCCGCGCTGAAGAACGCCGAGTGGAAGCGCTCGAAGTACACCGGCATCGAGCTCTACGAGAAGACCGTCGGCATCGTCGGCCTCGGCCGCATCGGCGTGCTCGTCGCCCAGCGCCTGAGCGCCTTCGGCATGAAGGTCATCGCCTACGACCCCTACGTCCAGGCCGGCCGCGCCGCGCAGATGGGCGTGCGTCTCGTCGACCTCGACACCCTCCTCGCCGAGGCCGACTTCATGAGCGTGCACCTGCCGAAGACCCCCGAGACCGTGGGCCTGATCGGCGCCGAGCAGCTCGCGAAGGCCAAGTCCTCCCTCGTGCTGGTCAACGCCGCGCGTGGTGGCATCGTCGACGAGGCTTCGCTCTACGACGCCCTCAAGACCGGCCAGATCGCCGCCGCCGGCCTCGACGTCTTCGCCAAGGAGCCCTGCACCGACAGCCCGCTCTTCGAGCTGGAGAACGTCGTCGCGACGCCGCACCTCGGTGCGTCGACCGACGAGGCCCAGGAGAAGGCCGGCATCGCCGTCGCCAAGTCGGTCCGCCTCGCGCTGTCCGGCGAGCTCGTCCCCGACGCGGTCAACGTCCAGGGTGGCGTCATCGCCGAGGACGTCCGTCCCGGCATCCCGCTCACCGAGAAGCTCGGTCGCGTCTTCACCGCCCTGGCCGGCGAGGTCGCCCAGCAGATCGACGTCGAGGTTCGTGGCGAGATCACCGAGTACGACGTCAAGGTGCTCGAGCTCGCGGCCCTCAAGGGTGTCTTCACCGACATCGTCGAGGACCAGGTCTCCTACGTGAACGCGCCGCTCCTGGCGGCCGAGCGCGGGACCGCCGTACGCCTCGTCCTCGACAACGAGAGCCCCGATCACCGCAACCTGATCACGATCCGCGGCACGCTCGCCGACGGCTCGCAGGTGTCGGTCAGCGGCACGCTCGTGGGCATCAGCCAGAAGGAGCGGCTCGTCGAGGTCAACGGCTTCGAGATCGACATCGAGCCCACCGAGCACCTGGCCTTCTTCACGTACGCCGATCGCCCGGGCATGGTCGGCACGGTCGGTGGGATCCTCGGCGACGCCGGGGTCAACATCGCCGGCATGCAGGTCTCGCGCCAGGACAAGGGTGGCGAGGCACTGGTCGCCCTGTCGGTCGACTCCGCCATCCCGGCCGAGATCCTGACCGAGATCGAGGCGGCCATCAACGCCTCCTCGGTGCGGGCCGCCGACCTCGTCTGAGGTCACCCTTCTTCGATACTCCGTGACGAACGGACCCTCGATCTCGCGATAGGAGGGTCCGTTCGTCACGGACTTCGAGTTGCCTAGGCCACCGTGAGGCGCTCCGAAGGCTTCAGATCCACGGCACCCGGCCGGTCGGAGGACTGCGCCCAGGCCTGCGCGAGCCGGGTGACGGCGAGCTCCAGCTCGTCGGCCGGTCGTGTCCACGGGATGCGCACGAAGTGCTCCAGTCCGCCCTCGACGGCGAACACGCGCCCGGCTGCAGCAATCACTCCGAGCCGTTCGGCCTCGGCGACCAGCGCGCTCGCGCGCGGCTGGGGGAGCCGGCACCACACGGACAGGCCGCCCGTCGGGCGGTGGTAGGACCAGTCGGGCAGCTGCTGGTCGAGAGCCTGCAGGAGCACGTCGCGCTGCTGGCCCAGCCGCTCGCGGTTGGCCGCCCACACTTCGTGCCGGTTCTCGATCAGGTGCACCAGCGCCAGCTGTTCGAGCAGCGGCGCCCCGAGGTCGAGGCTCATCCGCGCCTGCAGCAACGTGGGCATCATCGGCTCGGGGACGCGCAGCCACCCGAGTCGCAGTCCGCCCCAGAACTGCTTGCTGGCACTGCCGATGGTGATGGCGCCGGGGGAGTGCGTGGCGAACGGCGCCGGCATCGTCTGTCCGTCGAGGGCGAGCGCCTCGTGCGCCTCGTCGACGACCGGGATCACCCGGGCCCGCTTCAGGGCTGCGGCATATTCGGCGCGCTGCGCGTCGCTCATCACCAGACCGGTCGGGTTCTGGAAGTCGGGGATCAGGTAGGCCAGCCGGGGTGCGGCCTGCCGCACGATGGCGGCCGTCGCGGCCAGGTCCCAGCCGTCGGGGTCGACGGGTGCCGGCACCAGCCGCGCGCTGCGGTGGCCCAGGGCCTGGGTGGCGTTGGGGTAGACCGGGTCATCGACGACGACCCGGTCGCCCGGAGCCGTCAGGGCCTGTGCGATCACCGCGGCGCCGGCGAGCGCCCCGCTGGTCACCATGATCTGCTCGGGGGTCGTGGGCAGGCCACGCTCCGCGTAGGTCGCGGCGATCACCTCGCGCAACCGGGTCAGGCCGGCGGGGTAGTAGCCGTGGCTCGACAGGTAGGGCGGCAGCTCGGCGACGGCCGCCTCGTAGGCCGCCGCGACTCCGGCGGGTGCGCTCGGCGCCGCACAGTTGAGGTCGATGACGTCGGGGTCCTGCGACCACGGGGCGAAGATCCGGTCGGTCACCGACTGCGCCCGCAGGGGGAGTCGCGTCACCGTGCCGGAGCCACGCCGCGATTCGGCGTACTCCCGATCACGCAGCTCGGCATAGGCCCGCGTCACCGTCGTCCGGCTGACGCCGAGAGCGGTCATCAGCTCGCGCTCGCTGGGCAGGCGCGTGGCCGACGGGATGCGGCCCTCACCGATGAGGAGACGCAGGCCCTCGGCGAGCTCGAGATAGAGCGGGCGGTCCTCGCCCGCGAGCTTTCCGACGAGGGTGGCCACTCGCGCGGCGCTGATGGTGCGGCTCATGCAGGCCACTGTTCCACGATTGGCTATCGAAGAGAAGGCCAATCTGCCTCAGACTGTGTCCATGAGCATCACCACCCCGCGACCCCTGATCGACCTCGGCCCGCTCGCCCAGCTCCGCGCCGGGCGCCTCGCGCGTCGAGTGCCGCAGCTGATCATCGGTCTGGTCCTGTACGGCGTCTCGCTGGCCATGATGGTCCGCGGAGCGCTCGGCCTCGCACCCTGGGACGTGCTGCACTCCGGCTTCATCCGGCACGTGCCGATCACCCTGGGCCAGGCGGTCGTGCTGTTCAGCTTCGTGGCGCTGATCTTCTGGATCCCGCTCAAGGAGAAACCCGGCATCGGCACCATCGCCAACGCCTTCATCGTGGGGCTGTCGGCCGACGCGACGATGGCCGTGCTCGAGCCCGGCGAGGGGATGCTCACCCGGATCGCCCTGACCATCGGCGGCATCGCGCTCTGCGCGTTCGCCGGCGCCCTCTACATCGGCGCGCAGTTCGGCCGCGGTCCGCGCGACGGCCTGATGACGGGACTCGTACGCCGCACCGGTCTCTCGCTCCGGCTCGTGCGCACCGGCCTCGAGGTCCTGGTCGTCGTGCTCGGCCTCGCGATGGGCGGCGTGCTCGGGGTCGGCACCGTCCTGTTCGCCCTGCTGATCGGGCCACTGACCCAGCTGATGCTGCCGAGGTTCACCGTGGAAGTCACGCCGCCCACAGCCTCAGCGAGCGGCCCAGTGGGCGGCGACGCGAGACGCTGACAAGGCGGTGCCGTAGACCGACACGTTGTCGATGGAGCCGTTGAACGCCGATGATCCGGAACCTCCACCGACCCGGACGTAGCCGGTGTAGGTCTCGACCCTGGAGCTCTGTCCGCTCACCCTGGCGACACCGTCGACGTAGATCGTCGTGGTCTCTCGGTTGCCGTTCGATGGCACGGAGACCACCACGACGTGGTGCCACGCGTCGTTGTTGTAGGCGGCCGGGGTGGTGAGGACGCTCAGCTGGTTGGTCGACCAGTCGCCGTAGGTGATGCGACCGGTCGCTGTGATCCGCAGGACGCGGTCCTCGTAGGGCGGTATTGCGGTGGTGGCACTCGACCCGAAGCCGACCAGACTGCCCCCGGTGGTCGAGGACGTGCGGGCCCAGAGCTCGAACGTGTGCGTCGCGGGGGACACGCTCGCAGCGGCGTTGGTCAGGGAGAGCCCGCCGCCGGTGCGGAGAGAGGTGCCGGGGTTGCCGGGCAGGCCCCCGGCCTGGCCCAGGACTGCAGCTGGCTTGTAGTTGCCGAGGACGGTGTTGCCGGAGCGGTCCTGCGCGGTGGCCGTGCCAGCCGTCTCGTCGAGCAGCCAGAAGGCGGTCGGGGCGTCGGCGAGGACCGCGCCCACGTACGGCTGCACCCACGGGCCGGTGGTCCAGGTGTTGCCGGAGTTCCTGGACTGGGCCGTGTACTCAGCGTTGGCGCTGCCGAGTCCGGTCGCGAAGAGGGCGAGCACGACCCCGAGGACTGCGGGTACGACACCGCGTCGGTGCGCGTCCACCTTCTCCGGGGCGCCCGTGACCGGTGGCTCCTCGCCCGGGTCGCTGCTCCCGGTGGTGCGGCGGTTGCGGCGCCGGTCGAGCATCAGGCCGAGCATGTTCGACTTCGGGGGCTCACCTTCGAGGTTGCGGGTGGCAAGCACGAACGCAGCGATCGTCAGGAGGAGCCACAATGCGAGCTTGACCCACTCACCGACCTGCATCCAGACGACGGGTAGGCCCACGTACGGCGCTAGGATGATCGCCCGGGCTTCCACGTCGGTGGCCGAGACGGGGGTGAAGTCGGTGACCTCGTTGGCATCGCCGGCGCTGGTGTAGGAGCCGTCGTCACGGAGCTCCACGATGCGGTGCGTGAGCAGGTGGTCACTGCCGGCCGCCGGGTCGTCGAAGACGTACACGCGGCCGACAGCGATCTTCTCGGGCATCTCGTACGGGCGTGACGCGACCACGTCGCCGACGTTGATCGAGGGCTCCATCGAGCCGGACTTGATGACGAAGGAGGCCCAGCCGAAGAGCATCGGCGCGATCGCGACGGCGGAGAGGGTCAACACAGACGCCCGGTAGCCGCGTGCGAGGAGCACGGCCGCGAGCCGTGTCCAGGCCGCGATGACTGCGGAGGTGCTCTGGGGGGACATGTGTCTGCGATGAAGGTGGAGCGGGATCAGTTGGACTGCATCTCCCACTGCATGTCGATGCCGGTCTTGGCGCCCTGCATCGAGTCGATCTGCGCCTGGGTCATGCCGGAGGTGTCGAACCTCCAGGAGATCTGGTAGGTCTTCGCGGTGACTCCGGCCGGGACGGCCCAGCCACCGAAGCCACCCTCGAACGTGTTGACCGTGGCGATGGCCGACAGCGGCGCATCGGTGACGTGGTTCGGGCCGACCTGGGTGTAGCCGGTGCAGTCGGCGAACGAGCCACCGGTGCCGGACGAGATCGTGACCTTGACCTTGTTCTCCAGGCCCGCGGTCGAGGTGACCGGGTTGATGGCGTAGCCCTTGACGGTGCTCGGCACGGACGCGTCGGCGGTGACCGAGATGCACTTGGTCTGCGTGTCGTCGGGCAGCATGTTGGCGACACGGAAGCGCGCGGCGCCGCCGTCGTCGTCGGTCAGCTTGACCGAGCCGGTCGCCCACTCGTTGCCCGAGTTGCGGGTCTGGCCGGTGAACGCGGCATACGAGGAGCCGTAGATCAGGGCGCCGGTCGCGATGAGCGCGACGGGGGTGACAACTGCGGCAAGGACTGCGGAGGTGCGACGGGTGGGCTTGTTCATGGTGTGGGCATCCTGATGGGCATGGGGGTGTGCCGCCAACGGATGGGTCCGCGCGGGTCCTGCCTCCACAGGCTAGTGAGACGTCGTCGGCCTGTCCGGCGAACGCGAAACAAATGTCTAGACAAGCCTTGACAGGCGGTGATCCTGTCGTCGCGTCCTAGCGACGAGTCGCGATGATGGCCGACGCGTCGGACGCGATCATCACCTCGACGGCGGTGAACCGCTCGTCGGTGAGCCACTCCTCGCGCAGCGTGTCGACGCGGCCGTAGGCGATCGGCGGCCACAGCTCGCACGGCGTGAAGTCGTCGAGCACCACGATGCCGCCCGGCTCCAGCAGGTCGACGACGGCGTCGACGCGCACCGAGCCCGGGTCGCCGGAGTCGAGGAAGATCAGGGAGTAGGGGCCGCGCTCGTGCAGCGTCGACCAGTCGGCCTCGAGCACCTCGACGTGGTCGTCGTCCTCGAAGATCTCGGCCGCGGCCGTCGCCAGCTTGGGGTTGAGCTCGGCAGTGATGATGCGGGCCCCGTTGCGTACGCCGCTGCGCAGCCAGGCAGTCCCGACCCCGCACCCCGTGCCGAACTCGGCCATCGTGCCGCCACGCGTCGCGGCCAGCGCGGCGAGGAGTCGCCCGGTCTCGTTGCGGCAGAAACCGACATAGCCCGCCTTGCGCGAGACGTCGAAGGCACGGGACACGATCCGGGGAAGTTCGGGAGGGGCGCTCATGAGGTGGTCGAGTCTGTCACGGCGAGACGGCTGTCTCGCATCGTGAGCAACGCGGGAAAGTCACTGCGCAACACCGGCACAGCGGCGTACGGTCTCCTCATCATGCGGAGCGTTTTCGTACTTATTGAGCGCCGCGGCGAGGCCTGAGAGACAGAGCCCACTCGTCGCGGTGTTCGACGTGCGACGACCGTCGGTTTGGGGCCCTGTCAGCAAGTGCAGGACTGCAGTGGTGGTTCACACCCTGCGGCTTGCACCCCACGCCCCGCGGCGGATCAAGCTCTCCGATCCACTTCGCGCGATCCGCACAGGCCTCGGCTGATCTCCCTCATGTGATCCATGAGCACGAGTCGAGTGATCTCCGCCGCGGGGCGAGGACGACTCACTCGACCTTTGACCCAAACGGAGATCCGCCATGTATGACCTGTACCCCGACTGGGGCCCCGCCAGCCACCACCCCGAGAACCCGCGCAGCATCGAGGCGACCAACGCCGCGCTGCAGGAGTCGCTTGACCTGCGAGACAACGGCGGCCAGCGCCCCGACGACAACTAGATTTCGCACATGACTTCTCAGACCAGCGGCACCGTCCAGCTCGCCATCATCCCCGGCGACGGCATCGGCCAGGAGGTCACGCCCGAGGCCCTCAAGGTGCTCGAGGCGGTCGACGTCCCGACCAAGTTCGAGCAGACCCACTACACGCTCGGTGCGGAGAACTACCTCGCCACCGGCGACGTGCTCCCGACGTCCGTGCTCGCCGAGATTCGGCAGCACGACGCGATCCTGCTCGGTGCGGTCGGCGGCAAGCCCAACGACCCCAACCTGCCGCCCGGCATCCTCGAGCGCGGACTCCTGCTCAAGCTCCGCTTCGAGCTCGACCACTACGTCAACCTGCGCCCGAGCCGGCTGTTCCCCGGCACCCCGTCCCCGCTGGCCGACAGCGTGCTCGGCCAGGGCGAGATCGACTTCGTCGTCGTCCGTGAGGGCACCGAGGGTCCCTACACCGGCAACGGCGGCGCGCTCCGTGTCGGCACCCCGGCCGAGGTGGCCACCGAGGTCTCCGTCAACACCGCCTTCGGCGTCGAGCGCGTCGTTCGCGACGCCTTCGCCCGGGCCGAGCGTCGCCCGCGCAAGCACCTCACCCTGGTCCACAAGACCAACGTGCTGGTCAACGCCGGCTCCGTGTGGTGGCGGCTCTTCGAGGCCGTCGCGGCCGAGCACCCCGACGTCACGACCGACTACATGCACATCGACGCGGCCATGATCCACATGACGGTGAACCCGTCGCGCTTCGACGTGATCGTCACCGACAACCTCTTCGGTGACATCATCACCGACCTCGCCGCCGCCATCACCGGCGGCATCGGGCTCGCGGCCAGCGGCAACATCAATCCCGACCGCACCGCGCCGTCGATGTTCGAGCCCGTGCACGGCTCGGCACCCGACATCGCCGGCCAGCAGATCGCCGACCCGACTGCCGCGATCCTCTCGACCTCGTTGCTCCTCGACCACCTGGGGTACGCCGACGCGTCGGCCGCCGTGGAGGCGGCCGTGCTCGCCGACCTGGCCGAGCGTCAGCCCGGCAGCGCCCGCCGCACCTCCGAGGTCGGCGACGCGATTGCCGCCCGCCTCTAGACCGCTAGATTGACCTCCATGGACATCAGTACCACGGCCAACCCCACACCGGTCGACAACGCGCGGCTCGCCGAGATCCTCGCCAACCCCGGCTTCGGCACCCACTTCACCGATCACATGGTCACGGTGGAGTGGACGCCCGACCGCGGTTGGCACGACGCGCGCGTGACGCCGTACGGACCGCTCACGCTCGACCCGGCGACCGCCGTCCTGCACTACGCGCAGGAGACGTTCGAGGGGATGAAGGCCTACCGGCACGCCGACGGGTCGGTGCACCTGTTCCGCCCGGAGGAGAACGCGAAGCGGATGGCGCGTTCCTCACAGCGGCTGGCCTTCCCCGAGCTGCCGGTCGACGACTTCATCGAGGCCGTCGAGGCGCTGGTCAAGGTCGACGAGCGCTGGGTGCCGACGAACACCGACGGGGGCGAGAAGAGCCTCTACCTGCGGCCGTTCATGATCGCGACCGAGGCCTTCCTCGGCGTGCGACCGGCGCAGCACGTGACCTTCATGGTGATCGCCTCGCCCGCGGGTGCCTACTTCAAGGGCGGCATCAAGCCGGTCACGCTGTGGCTGAGCGAGGACTACACCCGCGCCGGCCGCGGCGGCATGGGCGCGGCGAAGACGGGCGGCAACTACGCCAGCTCGCTGGTCGCGCAGCAGGAGGCCACCGCCAACGGCTGCGACCAGGTCGTGTTCCTGGACGGTCAGGAGGGCCGGTACGTCGAAGAGCTCGGCGGCATGAACATGTACTACGTCTTCGACGACGGCCGCATCGTGACGCCCGAGACCGGCACCATCCTCGAGGGCATCACCCGCGCCTCGATCATCGAGCTCGCCGGCAAGCTGGGCCACCAGGTGGAGGAGCGCAAGCTCTCCATCGACGAGTGGCGCGAGGGCGTCACCAGCGGTGCGATCACCGAGATCTTCGCCTGCGGCACCGCCGCGGTCGTGACCCCGGTCGGCTCATTGAAGTGGAAGGGCGGCGAGCTCCCGGCGCCGAAGTCGACCGACCTGACGATGCGGATCCGCTCGGCGCTCGTCGACGTCCAGTTCGGTCGCGCCGACGACACCTTCGGCTGGATGCGCAAGGTGGTCTGACCGGACCGGGCAATTGCCCGATTCGGGGCTCGCTCGACCCGCGCGCGGGATACGTTGCGCGACGTGGACGAGGTGGCACGTCGGCTGGCGAACCGGCCGATCACGACGGCGCACATGTTCTGGGCGAGGTCACTGATCTCGCCCACGGACATGGCGTTCAGCTACCCCGTGAACGGCGTGTGGCAGGAGTCCACCTGGGGCGAGACACGCGAGCTCGTCGAGTCGCTCGCGGCCGGCCTCATCGGCCTGGGCGTCGCCGCGCAGGACCGGGTCGCGATCATCGCCGAGACGCGCTTCGAGTGGATCCTGGCCGACCTCGCGATCATGTGTGCCGGCGGCGCCACGACGACGGTCTACCCGTCGACCAAGCCCGACGAGGTCGCGCACATCCTCAACGACTCCGACGCCACCGTCGTGCTCGTCGACTCCCTCGAGCAGGTCGCCAAGCTGCACGCGATCCGCAGCCAGATCCTCAACGTCCGCAAGGTCATCCTCTTCGATGGCGACTTCCCCGACGGTCGAGTGATGACGCTCGAGGACCTGCTCCGCGCCGGCGACGACGTGCTCGAGTCCGACCCGACCGCCGTCTCGCGCCGCATGGGAGAGTTGCGCTCCGACATGCTCGCCAGCCTGATGTACACGTCCGGCACGACGGGTACGCCGAAGGGCGTGCGGCACACGCACGCCGCCTGGACCTACGAGGGCACCGCGATCGCGGCCCAGAACATCCTCGGCCCCGACGACCTGCAGTACCTCTGGCTGCCGCTGTCGCACTCGTTCGGCAAGGTGCTGCTCTCCACCCAGATGGCCTGCGGCTTCCCGACCGCGGTCGACGGCAACGTGGACAGGATCATCGACAACCTCGCCATCATCCAGCCCACGTTCATGGGCGCTGCGCCGCGCATCTTCGAGAAGGCGCACTCGCGGATCGTGGCCATGCAGGACCAGGAGGGCGGCATCAGGCGACGCGTCTTCGAGCAGGCCTTCGCGGTGGCCCGGCGCCGGCGCACCTACCTCGACGAGGGGCGGCGTGTGCCGTACCTCCTCGGCAAGAGGTACGACATCCTCGACAAGGCGGTCTTCGCCAAGATCCGCGAGCGCTTCGGCTCGCGGCTGCGCTTCTTCATCTCAGGGGCGGCCGCGCTCAACCCCGACATCGGCGACTTCTTCGGGCTGGCCGGCATCACGATCCTCGAGGGCTACGGCCTGACCGAGTCGGCGGCCGGCAGCTTCGTCAACCGCCCCGACACCAACCGGCTCGGCACGGTCGGACAGGTGTTCCCGGGCACCGAGGTGCGCCTGGCCGACGATGGCGAGGTGCTGCTGCGCGGCCCCGGTGTGATGCTCGGCTATCACAACCTGCCCGCCGAGACGGCGTCCGTGCTGCGCAACGGCTGGCTGAGCACGGGCGACATCGGCAGCCTCGACCACGAGGGTCGGCTGACGATCACGGACCGTAAGAAGGACTTCTTCAAGACCGCCGGCGGCAAGTACGTCGCACCGACCTACCTCGAGGGCCGGATCAAGGCGGTCTGTCCCTACGTCTCCGACGCCGTCGTGATCGGCAACGACCGGCCCTACTGCGTCGCCGTCCTCACCCTGGACCCGGCGGGCATCACCGGCTGGGCCGAGCACGCCAGGCTCGGGCTGAGCGACTACGCCGACATCCTGCACGCGCCCGCGACGGTGAAGATGATCGACGGCTACGTCACCTCCCTGAACAAGACATTGAATCGCTGGGAGACGATCAAGCGGTTCGTCATCGCCGACCACGAGCTCAGCGTCGAGTCCGGCGAGATGACCCCGTCGATGAAGGTGAAGCGCTCGGCGATCGAGGCCAACTTCGCCGAGGAGATCGCGACGATGTATCCGATCGAGGAGTCCGCACGCCACGGCGACTTCGAGGTGTCCGAGGACGACCTCACCGCCGACATCCTCGGCTGACGCGTTCTCGGGGTCGGGCCCGGGTAATCTCCGTTCGTGACCACCTCACGCCCCGAGCAGGCTCCGGCTCAGGCACCGCCGGGCATGTACATCGGCGACTACGAGCTGCTGACCCGCCTCGGCGAGGGCGGCATGGGCGTCGTGCACCTGGCCCGCAAGCCGGGTGGGGAGCGGGTCGCGCTCAAGGTGCTGCGACCGCACATTGTCGGGGACGACGAGGCCCGCCGGCGCCTCGCACGCGAGGTCTTGTCGCTGACGCG
>JBDSPC010000534.1:0-11705 GCA_039914485.1 Nocardioides sp. | reverse complement strand
GCGAGCATGTAGCGCTCGTCGCCGGCCTTCATCCCGGCCCGGACGACCTTGCTCGACTCGGACTTGGCGCCGCGCTGGGCGAGCATCTGCTCCTTGCGGGTGCGAGGGACCTTGGCGCGCGCCTTCGCGGCCGCCTCGGCCTCCTTGCGGGTCGGCGTCGGTCGACCCTTCTTGCCCAGCTCCTGGACGACGGGAGCGGCGGAAGAATCGTCCTGCGACTTGCTACGACCGAACAACGGGGGCCTCATGAGATCGGGTGACGTGAACCCCCAGCCTACCGGCGCCTATCTCTGGCTTTGGGTTTGGTCCTAGGGTGAAGGCAGTACCCCGAGGGCGACACAGGAGAGAACATCCCCATGAGTGTGATGCAGCGCTTGAGTCTGATCTTCCGTTCCAAGGCCAACAAGGCCCTCGACCGCGCCGAGGACCCGCGCGAAACCCTGGACTACAGCTACCAGCGCCAGCTCGAGCTGTTGAGCAAGGTACGCCGCGGCGTTGCCGACGTCGCGACGAGCCGCAAGCGCGTGGAGCTGCAGATGAAGCAGCTCGAGGCACAGTCGGCCAAGCTCCAGGGGCAGGCCGAGAAGGCCATCGCTGCCGATCGCGAGGACCTCGCCCGCGAGGCGCTGACCCGCAAGTCGGGCCTGACCTCGCAGATCCAGGACCTCGCGGGCCAGCACGCCAACCTCCAGGGCGAGGAGGAGAAGCTCGTCCTCGCGCAGCAGCGACTGCAGACGAAGGTCGAGTCCTTCCGCACCCGCAAGGAGACGATCAAGGCCAACTACACCGCCGCCGAGGCGCAGACGCGCATCGGCGAGGCGATGTCCGGCATCGGCGAGGAGATGGGCGACGTCGGTCTCGCCATCCAGCGCGCCGAGGACAAGACGGCCCAGATGCAGGCGCGCGCCGGCGCCATCGACGAGCTGATCGCCTCGGGCGCCCTCGACGACGCGTCGTCCCTCAACTCCGGTGACGACATCGCCCGCGAGCTCGACGCCCTCAGCTCGACGTCCGACGTCGAGTCCGAGCTGGCCCGGCTCAAGGCCGGCAGCTTGCCGGAGGCGATCGAGTCCGGCGACGGCGACATCCTCACGCCGGAGCAGCAGGCGATCGAGCGCGAGAAGAGCGAAGGCGGCCCGGCATGATCGTCCGGATCCTCGGCGAGGGCCAGTACGACGTCCCCGACCACGCCCTCGACGCCCTCAATGGGCTCGACACCCAGATCGAGCGCGCCATCGAGCACGGCGACGAGGAGATGTTCCGCACCGCCCTGGCCGGGCTGCTGGCCGGTGTCCGGTCCAACGGCACCCACCACGCCGAGGACAGCCTCGACGAGTCCGACCTGATCCTGCCCCCCGGCGACGCGACCATCGACGAGGTGCGCGAACTGCTGGGCGACAACGGCCTCATCCCCGGCTGACCCTGCCGTGGCCCATTCCCGCTTCATCAAGGACGCCGGGCTGACCGCGCGGATGACGCTGGTCATGTTCCTGCTCGGCGCGCTCTTCGTCGCGCTGGTCGTGGGGCTGATGGTCTTTGTCGGCGGTGACAACCCCGGAATCGTCATCCTCATCGGGGTCGCCGGCATCGGCGTCGCCTTCTACCAGTGGTGGTCCTCCGACAAGCTCGCCATGAAGGCGATGCGCGCCCGCGAGGTGACCCCTGAGGAGGCGCCCGAGCTGCACGGCATGATCGACCGGCTCTGCGCCCTGGCCGACATGCCCAAGCCGCGGGTCGGGATCGCCGACATGGACCTGCCCAACGCGTTCGCGACCGGCCGTTCGCCCGACCGCTCCGTGGTCTGCGTGACCACCGGCATCCTGCAGCTCCTCGACGCCGAGGAGCTCGAGGCGGTGCTGGCCCACGAGCTGAGCCACGTTGCGCACCGCGACGTGCTCGTCATGACGCTCGCGTCCTCGGCCGGCATCCTCGCCGGGATGCTGACGCGCGGCGCACAGTTCGGCGGCCTGTCCCGAGGGCGTAACAGCGGCGGCTTCCCAGCGGTCATCATCGCCCTCGTCGTCAGCCTGGTCGTGTACGCCGTCAGCTTCATCCTGCTCCGGCTGCTCTCGCGCTACCGCGAGCTGTGCGCGGACCGCTCGGGCGCCTACCTCACGATGAAGCCGCAGGCCCTGGCCTCGGCCCTGACCAAGATCTCCGGCGGAGCGGGCGCGATCCCGCAGAAGGACCTGCGCGCCAACAGTGCGGTCAACTCGCTGTTCATCGTGCCGGCGGTCGCAGGCATCTCGATGAAGACCCTGACCGCCACCCACCCCTCGCTCGAGCAGCGCCTCGAGCAGCTGGCCCGCATCCAGGCCGAGCTCTCCCGCCCGATGGGCTGATCGGGTGCGTTGGCTCGATGCAGTGCGGGGACGCACCAAGCGCGTCCCCAACAACCTGGATGCCCTGTTCCTGATCCCGAGCGCCGCGATCACGCTGCAGACTGCCGCCGGCTTCACGCCGACCGGGCAGGGCGCCGTGTGCTACCGGTCGGCGGCCGGTGCCGCGTTCGCGCAGACGCAGGACGAGATGACCTCGCTCATCGCCGACGACCCGGAGGCGCCGGAGGTCGAGGTGAGCCGTGACGACTTCGGCTTCACCTGGCTCGTCGTCAGTGGCGATCCGGACAACCTCGCGGACCTGTGCACCGACCTGCACGCCGTGAACACCAGCCTGGAGGCCCAGGGCTTCGATGCCGGCATGCTCTGCTCGATGGTCACCTTCACCGCGCCCGGTGGGCGGGCCGTCGGCCTCGTCTACCTCTACAAGAGCGGCACGTTCTACGCCTTCGCCCCGACCGGTCCGCACCAGCGCGACAACCTCACCGAGATCAGCGTGCGCGACCACCTCGCGGCCGAGCTGCCGATGGAGCCCGACCTGCAGAAATGGCTCGCGCTGTGGAATGCTCCGGGACTGTGACGACTCGCGACGAACTGATCTCGTTTGCCCGGCAGTCGGCGCACGACCTCAACAACACCCTGGCCGCGTTGTCGATGGCCGTCGAGATGGCCATCGACTTGCTCCCGGACGACGACGAGGACCTGTCGAGCCTGCTGGCGCGGGTGCACAAGTGCTCGATCAAGCTCGCGACCGAGGTGGATGTGCTGCCGGCCAGCGCCGAAGCCTGGCCGCTGCTCGACGACTGAGGTCCGTCAGGCCTTCTTGACCAGGCTCGACTTGAGCTGCAGCTGGCCGAACCCGTCGACCTTGGCGTCGATGTCGTGGTCACCGACGCCCTGCGCGAGGCGGATGCCGCGGACCTTGGTGCCGACCTTCAGCGTGCCGCCGCCGGCGCCCTTGATCTTCAGGTCCTTGACGACGACGACGTCGTCACCGTCGGCGAGCGGAGTGCCGTGGGCGTCCTTGATCACGGCCGCGGCCGCTTCCTCCGCCGCCTCGGCGGGGGACCACTCATGGGCGCACTCGGGACAGACGAGCAGCGTGCCCATCTCATAGGCGTACGGCGAAGCGCAGCTCGGGCAGGGCGGCAGGGCGTCAGTCACGGTGGGACTTGCCGGGCAGGTCCAGCATCCGCTGGAGCGCCACGAGCGCGTGCTGCTCGGTCTCGTCGTCGACGGTGATCTGGTTGACGACGTTGCCGGCGACGAGGTTCTCCATCGCCCACACGAAGTGCGGCAGGTCGATGCGGTTCATCGTCGAGCAGTAGCAGACGTTGCGGTCCAGGAAGACGATGTTCTTGTCCGGGTGGGCGTTGGCCAGCCGCTGGACCAGGTTGAGCTCGGTGCCGATCGCCCAGGTGGTGCCGGGCTCGGCGGCCTCGATCGTCTTGATGATGAACTCGGTCGAGCCGACCAGGTCGGCCTTGAGGACGACCTCGTGGGTGCACTCGGGGTGCACGAGGATGTTGATGCCCTCGTGCTTGGCACGCAGCTCGTCGATGACATCGGTGGTGAAGCGGCCGTGCACCGAGCAGTGGCCCTTCCACAGGATCATCCGGGCGTTCTCGAGCTCCTCGGTGGTGAGGCCGCCGTTGGCCTGGCGCGGGTCCCACACGACGCAGTCGTCGAGTGAGAAGCCCATCTTCAGCACGGCGGTGTTGCGGCCGAGGTGCTGGTCGGGGAAGAAGAGGATCTTCGCGTCGGGCTTCTGGTCGAAGGCCCACTCGAGCGCCACGTCGGCGTTGGACGACGTGCACACGACGCCGCCGTTGCGACCGCAGAAGGCCTTGATGTCGGCCGAGGAGTTCATGTAGGTGACGGGCACGATGCTGTCCTGGACGCCGGCATCGGCCATCGCGTCCCAGGCGTCCTCGACCTGGCCGAGGCGCGCCATGTCTGCCATCGAGCAGCCGGCGGCGAGGTCGGGGAGGATCACCTTCTGCGTGTCCGCGGTGAGGATGTCGGCCGACTCGGCCATGAAGTGCACCCCGCAGAAGACGATGAACTCGGCATCCGGCCGGCCGGCCGCGTCGCGCGCGAGCTTGAAGGAGTCGCCGGTGACGTCGGCGAACTCGATGACCTCGTCGCGCTGGTAGTGGTGGCCCAGCACGAAGACCCGCTCACCCAGCGCCGCCTTGGCCGCGCGGGCGCGGGCGACGAGGTCGGGGTCGGACGCGGCGGGCAGGTCGCCCGGGCACTCGACACCGCGCTCGGCGGTGGCGTCGCGGCCCTTGCCCAGGGGGAGCAGCGGAAGGTCGATGGTGGTCATGCGGCCAGTCTATGGCGCACCTCGCGAAGGCTTGAGCCGCGTGCGAAGGTGTCCACGTCCCGGGCCCCAAGGCGTTCGTTCCAGGCAGGAGGAGGCGACATGGCACGACGTGGCGAGGTGCTGGCCCTGATCCAGGCGGGGGGACAGGGTGGACGGATGGACGTGCTGACCCGGGAGCGGGCCAAGCCCGCTCTGCCGTTCGGCGGGGTCCACCGGCTGATCGACTTCGCACTGTCCGGGCTCGTGCACGCCGACCTGACCGACGTCTGGGTGTCGCTGGAGTACCAGGTGACCTCGATCGACGACTACCTCTCCGGTGGTCGGCCCTGGAGCCTCGACCGCAACCGTGGAGGCTTCCGCCGGATGGTGCCCCAGACCGGCACCGGCCCCGCCACGGAGAGCGGGTTCGCCCACGGGAACGGTGACCTGTTGCTGAGGATGTCGGCCGACCTGGAGGCGTTCGGAGCCTCCACGCTCGTCGTGTGCAGCGCCGACCACGTCTTCAACATGGACCTCGCCCCGGTCATCGACGCGCACATCACGGACGGCCGGGTGGCCACGGTGCTCACCAGCGAGGTGACGAAGAAGGAGGCTGCCGACAACGTCGTGGTGCTCAGCAGACGGGACGGGACGATCACCGCCGTCGAGCACAAGCCCTCGCGCCCGTCGAGCGGAACCGTGGCCACCGAGGTGTTCATCTACGACCTGGCGGCCCTGCTGACCACGCTGCGCGACCTCCGAGCCGAGCTGGTCGGTGACCAGGAGGGCGACGACAGCGGCCTGGGCGACTTCGGCGAACACCTACTCCCGCGCCTCGTCACCACCGGCAAGACGGTGGCGGTGCCGATGACCGGCTACTGGCGCGACGTCGGACAGCCCGGGCTCTACCTCCAGGCGCACCGCGACCTGCTGGCCGGGCGCGTGGACGTCTTCGACCACGCCGCCAGGCCGGTCATCTCCCACTGGCCGGATCGGCCCGCCGCGCGCGTCCGGCACGGGGGAGTCCTCGCGGACTCGCTCCTCTCACCCGGGTGCGACGTCGCCGGGGACGTGATCGGCAGTGTGCTCGGGCCCGGGGTCGTGGTGGAGAAGGGCGCGGTGGTCCGGGACAGCGTCCTGATGGATGACTGCGTGGTGCGGTCCGGCGCCGAGGTGTGCACCGCGGTCCTCGACGAGCGGTGCGTGGTGCTGGGCGGAGCCCGGATCGGGGAGGCGACCACGGCGCGGATCGCCCGGGACGAGCACGTGACGCTGGTCGGCCGGGATTCATCCGTCGGGGGAGTGGTCCCGGCGGGGGCACGGCTCGAGCCCGGCACCTCGACGAAGCGCGGCCGGGCAGACGGCTAGAGCATCGAACCGTGGTGCAGGTAGGGCGACGGCGGCTGCATCCCGCGCAGGCACAGGTAGCCGCTCTGGTGCAGCGACATCCGCGCCGCCATCCCGACGTCGACGGCCCACTCGTTGGCTGCCGTGATGTGCCGCACCGACACCGTCTCGCCCGGCGTGGATGAGGCGAGGGCCTCCCACATGACGTCGGTCGCCGTACGCCGAGAGGTGGCCGCGACGAGGTTGGGTGCACCGGTCTCGTCGACGTAGGCATAGGCGGAGCCGCTGTTGCGTTCGCAGACGATCAGCCGGAACTGGTCGAGCAGGACCTCGTGGTCGGAGAGGTGCGCGGCGCCTCGGGTCTGCCGGTCGATCGAGTTGAGCAGGTCGATGTCGCCGGCGGAGCCGTCACGGACGCGCTCGACGACCGGGATCGCGTCGCGGTCGACGACTCCGGTCAGGAACATCTGGGGGTGCAGCGTGAAGCCCGCGAGCCGATAGCGGCGTACGGCGACGGGATCCGCACTGGCGGCGAACATGCCGCGCAGGCAGCCCCGCCCGTGGTGCATCGCTGCGGCCAGCAGCTGCTCGCCGATGCCCTGCCCCTGGCACTCGGGCCTGACCGCGAACGACGCCAGGATCCACATCAGCTCGCGCGCCCGGGAGATGGCCCCGCCGACCACCTCGCCGTCGATCTCCGCCACCCAGCAGCCCTCGGGGTCGGTGGTGAGGGTGTGCCGGGTGCGGTTGATCCACTTGCCGTTGCGAGCCGGCGGCCTGATCTCGGGATCCGGCCAGGAACGCTGGAAGGTGCGCTCGTTGACCTCGTGGTAGCTCGTCGCCGTGATGGCGCTCATGGCCTCCAGGTCGGTCTCATGGGCCGGACGGATCAGCACCTGAGTCATGGCTCCATCCTGCCTTGAATTGAGGCGGTTGCCTCACGCGCCGTACGCCGCGGCCGCCGACGCTGGAGGCATGACAACCACCACTCCACGCCAGGCCGTCGAGGCGCTGCAGCCCCGGCTTCCGAACGGCGACGACGAACGATTCATCGGGTACGGCGTGATGGGCATGCCCTTCGCGTCCGGCCACTACCTCGCGCTGCGCGACTTCGTGGCCACCTCGGTCGGGCCGGCCTACCGGGCGATCTGGCACCGCGACCCGGAGGGCCGCTGGACCATCCACACGACCGGCGTGCCGGCGCAGACCTGTCCGCGCTACTTCGGCTCGGCGGCGACGGCCGTCCAGGTGCCCGGCATCGACGTGGTGTGGCGTGACGACCACACCCTCCAGGTGACGCTCGGCGACGAGCTGGCCTGGCGTATCTCACTGGGCGCGACGCCCGCCACCAGGATGATGACCGGGATGGGCGGTGTGCTGCCCGAGTCCGGCTGGGACAGCAAAGCCGTCCTCGGCGCGATGGGCCGGATGGCGCGACCGATGCTGCGCACCGGCCGGATCCGGCTGGCGGGCGCGACCCCGAACGGCCCGCACTTCAAGGCCGCTCCTCTGCAGGTCTGGCGCGTGGTCGGGGCGGCTGCGGCGTACCGCGGCCAGGACCTCGGGAAGCCTGCCCCGCTCGACGAGCAGACGCGGTTGGCGGACTTCTGGCTGCCGCAGCGCGGGGTCTTCTTCGTCGGCCGCGCGCGCTTCACGCCGCTGGTCGAACGCATCGACAGCACGGTCGGCGCCGGGAGCGCGACAATGGGGCCATGACCGGGCCGATCCCTCCACCGCGCCGTGTCGAGGTGCTGGCCGGGCTGTCGGTGGCGATCGACCTCGGGCTCGGCCAGCCGGCCGAGCACATGCTCCGGTCGTCGGTGATCGCGGGCGGCCTGGCCGACCGGCTCGGCCTCGACGCGGAGCAGAAGGCGACCGTCTACTACACGACGCTGCTCATGTGGATCGGCTGTCACGCGGACTCGCAGGAGTACGCCCGCTGGTTCGGCGACGACATCTCGGTCCGGCGCGAGGCCTACCTCGTCGACTGGTCGGGGGTGCCCTACCTGAAGTTCCTGCTCGGCAACGTCGCCCGGGGGGAGCCGCTGGGTCAGCGGGTGCGGGTGATGGCCACGCTGATGCGCGATGCCCGTGGTCAGCTCGGCACCCTGATCCACTCGCACTGCGCGTCGGCGGCCGCGCTCGCGCGACACCTGGGGCTGGGCCCGGACGTCGAGCGGACGCTGGCGCACACGTTCGAGCGGTTCGACGGTGGGGGACTCCCGTGCGGGGCGTCCGGTGAGGACATCCCGATCGAGATGCGGATCGCCCAGCTCGCCGACGTGGCCGAGGTGCACCAGCGGATGTACGGCGTCCAGGGCGCGGTCGCCATGGCACGCAGCCGACGCGGGGGACACCTCGATCCGCGTGTCGTCGACGCGTTCACGGCCGACGCGCCGGCCCTCTTCCCGGGTGCCGCGGACGACCCCTGGGAATGCGCGCTGTCGATCGCGCCCGACTCCGAGGTCCGCCTGGACGAGTCCCGGCTCGACGACCTGCTGACCGCGATCGGCGACTTCGTCGACCTCAAGTGCCCGTTCACCCTCGGGCACTCCCGGCAGGTGGCCGCGCTCGCTTCGGCGGCAGCCGTGGAGCTGGGCCTGACGGATGAGGATGTCGTCGCCGTACGACGTGCCGGGCACCTGCACGACGTCGGGCGGATCGGAGTCTCCAACCAGGTCTGGTCGAAGCCCGCCGAGCTCACGGCCTCCGAGTGGGAGCGCGTGCGCATGCACCCCTACCTCACCGACCGCGTCCTGACCCGCATCCCCGGCCTCGCGCACGTGGCCGCGATCGCCCGCGCGCACCACGAGCACCTCGACGGATCCGGCTACCCCCTGGGTCTGGCCGGTACGGCGCTGGGTCGGCCCGAGCGACTCCTCGCCGCCGTGGTCGCCTACCAGTCGGCGGTGGAGCCCCGGCCCTACCGCGAGGCACTGTCGCCGGACGCGGCAGCGGCCCGGCTCCGCGAGCGGGTGGCCCGCGGAGCCCTCGACGCCGACTGCGCCGAGGCCGTGCTGAAGGTGGCGGGACACGCTCCGGTGCGGACTCGACGCGCGGGCGATCTCACCCCGCGCGAGGCCGAGATCCTCGGCCTGGTGGCGCGCGGGCTGTCCAACCGCGACATCGCGGCGCGCCTCGTGCTCAGCGAGAAGACCGTCCGCAACCACGTCGAGCGGACCTACAGCAAGATCGGCGCCACCAACCGGGTGGGCGCGAGCCTCTACGCGCTCCGGCAGGGCCTCAGCTGACTGCCAGCACGGCCCGCCGGTCGACTCGTGGTGCCGGCAGCGTGAACTCGGCGCTGCCCTCCAGCAGGCCGTCGTCCAACCGGAGCCGGTACGACGCACGACCGGCAACCGCAACGAGCCGCGCTTCGGGATGCTGTCGCTGGTCCGCCAGCACGCGGCCGGGCTGCTCGACTCGGATTCGGCCGCGGAGGCACACGCGGAGTACGTCGCGTCCTACGTCGAGGACACGGGGCTGGACCGACGCTGCCGATCGGTGGCTCGACGACATCACCGAGCTGCTCCAGGACGTGCGGGCCGCGCACGACTGGGCGGCACGTGGCAACCACCTGCCGCTGACGGCCCGGATCACGGCGGCCCTGGGGGCGTACTGGTTCCTCGAGGGGCACCACGCCGAAGGCCTGCGCTGGGTCGACGAGATGCTGGCCCGCGAGTCGGATCTCGATCCGGCGGTGGCGGCCCGGATCCGGCTGGCCGCGGGCTTCCTGGCCTTCCCGCGGAGCCAGCCCGAGGCACGTGTCCACTGGGAACGGTCGACGGAGCTGTTCCGCTCGCTTGAGGAGGAGAGGCTGCTCGCCTACTCGTTGGCGGTGGTGTCCGCGACCTACCTCAGCTCCCTCGACGAGCACGCGGTGGCGATGGAGATCAACGACGAGGCGCTCACGCTCGCGCGCAGGGTCGGAGGCCCCGCCCTGATCGCGCAGGTGCTCAACATCCGCGGCGAGCTCACCCGCGTCGCCGGCCACGACGACCTCGCGAAGGAGGCCTACGAGGAGGGGTTGCAGATCTCCTGCGACCTCGACGACGAGATGTACGTCAGCGTCTTCCTGTCGAACCTCAGCTACCTCGCTGACCATCGAGGTGAGTACGCCGAAGCGCGCCGCCTCACGCACCAGGCCCTGCGGATCAGCTGGTCGATCGGGCGCCGCCTGATGGCGGCCTGGACGATCTCGCAGCTCGCCGGACCGGAGCACGGCCTCGGGCGTTCCGAGGTCGGAGCCGTCCTGATCGGAGCGGGGGACGAGGCCCTGCGGGTCCTCGGGGCTCGTCGCCACCCGGGTGACCTGCCCGAGCACGCACTGGTCGTCGCCAGGATCTAGGCCGCGCTCGGTGACGAGGCGTTCGATCGACTCCACGCCGAAGGGGCCGCAATGTCGCTGGACCAGGCACTCGCGCTGGCGCTCGACGAGGGGACCACTCAGCTGCCCGTCGCGCCCTGACCGCTCGGCGGTAGGGCCCGACGCACGATCCGCACGAGGCGATTCGGTGGCGGCAGCCACGGCGCCGAGTCCTCGGGATCCCACGCGTAGGCGGGCGTTCCACCCCGGACGAGCTCCGCGAGCGCCGGGATTCCCAGCTCGGCCGCAGACCAGTCGTAGAGCTCGCGGAGGCGCGGCTCGATCACGCCGAGGTCGAGCAGGCGACCGATCGTGTGCTCCGCGGCGACGTACTCCTCGAGCTCGCCCACGAGGGGATAGTCGTCCGGCAGCACACGGGACACGGACAGGAAGATGCCCGTCATGGCGCGCCGCGGGTCCCCGAGCCACCCGGCAGTCGGAGCCAGCCAGGACAGCGCCAGTCGCGGGGCTGCGACGAGGGCGTGGGCGTACAGCAGGCGCATCAGCACGAGGTTCATGAAGAACCGCTCGATCCGGTTCTCCCGCTCCGCCGGGTCGATGTGCTCGAGGTACGCGCTCACGATGGTGACGTTGTGCGCTGCGTACCACCGCAGCGGCGTCGGCTCGACCGCGAAGCGGAACGACGCATCGACGCTGGGGGAGGACGGCGGACCGGGGTGACCCAGGACGCGCAGGCGCGCTTCGCACGTGTCCCGCAGCAGTCGCTCGTTCATCGCCCGCCACCACTCGCTGCCAGGTCGAGGGTCACCGGGCGGATTCAGGAGACCTCGCTGGAGTTGCCAGGCCATGAAGGCGAGCGCGGCCCGCCGGTAGCGGAGGTGCACCGGCCTGGTCCCCGGGACGGGCGAGTAGGAGGCCCTCAGCAGCTCCATCCGCGCTGCGGGGTCGTCCCGCACCCGGGCAACGCTCTGGGCGGCCAGGATCGCCGCCGATGCGCGCTCACCGTGTGTCTCGTCCACGGGGGCAGTGTTCCAAATGGTCGGATTTGAGGGTTGACGCTGCTCCCGGCGCGGGCCTTCCATGAAAGGTGGCAAGGACGAGGGAGGAGTCATCGTGAGCGAACCCGCTGGCAACGCGACCGGAGCACCAGGAGACCACGCCGGGCCCGATCCCGGCCGCTGGTGGGCGCTGACCGTCCTGGCCGCCGCGCAGCTGATGATCATCCTCGACGCCTCGATCGTGAACATCGCGCTCCCGTCGGCGCAGGCGGACCTCGACATCAGCAATGCCGACCGCCAGTGGATGGTGACGGCGTACACCCTCGCCTTCGGTGCCTTGCTGCTCCTGGGTGGGCGGATCGCCGACTACACCGGTCGCAAGCGCA
>JBDSPC010000505.1:0-2963 GCA_039914485.1 Nocardioides sp. | reverse complement strand
CCGGTGGGCAGCTCGAACTCGGCGTGCGCGTCGGACAGGGTCTTCTTGGCGCGCGAGATGCGCTGGCCCATGGTGGACTCGGTGGCCAGGAACCCGCGAGCGATCTCGGCGGTGGTGAGCCCCCCGACCAGGCGCAGCGTCAGCGCGGCCCGCGACTCGGCGCTCAGGCTGGGGTGACAGGACAGGAAGGTGAGCCGCAGGACGTCGTCCTCGATGTGGTCGACCTGGCTGTCGAGGTCGGGCATCTCGTCCTCCCCTCCCCGTCGGGCGTGCTCGAGCTCAGTCACCTTGCGACGCAGGTTGTCGGCACGCCGGAAGTGGTCGATGCCGCGCCGCTTCGCGGTGGTCATCAACCAGGCACCCGGATTGCCCGGCACGCCGGTGGTCGGCCACTGCTCCAGGGCCGCGACGAGGGCGTCCTGTGCCAGGTCCTCGGCGAGTTCGACATCACGGGTCATCCGGGTGAGAGCACCGACGAGGCGGGCCGATTCGGCCCGCCACGCCGTGTGGACGGCCTCGATGGGGTCATCCGTGGTGGTCGCTTCCGGCACCACGCCAGAGTAGATCAGGCGCTGGGTGCCTCCGGGCCGCCGGAGATCTGGCGGAGGGTTGCCACGACCGTCACCTCGGGCCAGTGCTTGGCATGCAGGGCAGCGAACTCCTCCTGATCGGCCACTGCCTCCTCGATGGTGGCGTACTCCAGGAGCGACCAGCCGCCCACGATCTCCTTCGCCTCGGCGTAGGGCCCGTCGACGCGGGTGACCTCGCCCTCGCGGACCACGAAGTTCACGGCGTCCTCGGTGCCGTAGAGACCGCCGCCGTCGATGAACACGCCGTTGGCCTGGCGCTCTCCGATGTAGGCGTCCATCGCGTCGAACAGCGACTGCGGCGGCATGCCGATGTTCTCTTCCATCCTGACGAATCCCATGAAACGCGGCATGGTGATCACTCCTTGTTGGTTGCCGGTGAGTTGCTTGTCGCCCGTACGTCGAACGGCGGCCAGGCTCTTCGACATCGACCTCGGAACTTTCTTCGAGACGTGCCGCCAGCACGCCGTCGAGCGTAGTGCTGAGCATCAGGCAACGAGTGCCAGTGCTTCTCTGAAGAACACCTCGGCCCGGCTCGCCGGCACCTCCGGCGGTCCCAGTCGGCGAGTGCCCGTGTGGTCCACGAGGTACATCGCGCCGTGCGGGCATGAGCTTGCGCCAGTCCACGTCGGGCTTCGGTCCGGTCCGCTCCTCCGCGGGCTCGGCGGGATCATCGGGCCGGTGCTGCCATTCGCGTATGGCTCCAGCAGCTCGCAGGCGGCCTTCGGGTTGGTCAGGATCAGGACGGCCTTCACCCGGTGCTCGCCCTCGGTGCCGGTCTCGCCGAGCTCGAAGAGCTTGTGCATTGCGAGCCCCCCTCGACAATCTCGACGAGGGCACTGGGCTGTCGAGCACCTCGTAAATGGTGCTCCCCAGAAACCGAGGACACTCAGACCATGACCGATCGCCCTTCCGAAGAGGCCCGCGCATGTCCACCTTGATGACCGCGCGGCTCATGCTGCGTGGCTACGAGCCGGGCGACGCGAGCCGCGTCCTCGACATCCAGCGGCGTCCCGAAGTCATTCGGTGGCTGGGGAATCCGCCGCACGTACCGATGGCCGGGCTCGAGGAAGCGCTTCGCTGGATCGACAACAGGCGCCAGCGTGAGGCACGCGACCCGCTCGACATGACCCGGGCGATCGTGGTCCGCGAGACGGGCATCGTGGCCGGGACAGTGTCTGTGGCGAGGGCCTATCGGCGCAACGGTGACTTCCTGGGAGAATACGAGGTCGGTTGGCACCTTCACCCCGACTCGGTCGGGGCGGGCTATGCGACAGCGGCCGCTCAGGCCCTGTTGGACCATGTGTTCGATCGTGGTCTGCCCGAGGTCTGGTGCGGCATGTTTGTCGGCAACGAGCCGTCTCGCAAGGTCGCGGAACGACTGGGGCTGCCGTTCATCGGCGAGCGTCCTGATCCGTGGTACGAGGGTGAGAGCTGGCTGTACAGAATCGAGCGCAGTCAATGGCGGAACAGCGGCGGCCATGACTCATCTCCGGCCAGCGGTGCACCGGGCGACACCAGGAACTGACTTCTTCAAGAGTCGGTGCGAGAGAGTCCCAGACCCCCGCCGCGGTCCTCGATCCACGACTCGATCCGGAGGGGCGCCGGCAGGCGACTACGCCCGCAGGACCTTCTCTATCGCCTTGCCCTTGGCCAGCTCGTCGACGAGCTTGTCGAGGTAGCGGATCTGCTGCATCAGCGGGTTCTCGATGTCCTGGACCTTGTAGCCGCAGATCGAGCCGGTGATCAGGGAGGCCTTCGGGTTCAGCGTGGCCTGGGCGAAGAAGTCCTCGAAGGTCGTCTCCGCAGCGATGTGCGCGGCGAGCTCCGACTCGTCGAACCCCGTCAGCCACTCGATCACCTCGTGCAGCTCGGCGACGGTGCGCCCCTTCTTCTCCACCTTCGTCACGTAGTGGGGATAGACGGAGGCGAAGCTGATGGTGAAGATCCTGCTCATGGCGCCGAGGGTAGTCCGGGGCGATATCCGGAGGGCGTGGAGGCGGCCTACCTGATGGCCGCCGCGACCCTTCAGCTCTGAGCGTTGTCGCCCGTCGGATCGGACGTCCGGCGTTCGTGCGGCCGTTCCTGCGCAGCGGGCAAGTAGGCGAGGCAGGGAGCATCGACATCCGGGTGCTTCTCGACGAGGTGGAAGATCCAGCGGTCCATCGCCGCCATGTAGCCGTTGTCGCCGCCGGGGCGGTAGGCGGACCACTTGCGATGGCCCTTCGCCCGGCACTCGGTGCACGCGATCTTGTACGCGAACTGTTTCTGGGCATCCAGGTCGATGTTCACCGTGGCCAACGGCCCGGCCTCGACCGACGCCTTGCGCTCGCGCGCTGATCGACTCGCCACCATGTCGTTTCGTCGTCCTGTCGT
>JBDSPC010000504.1:0-4909 GCA_039914485.1 Nocardioides sp. | reverse complement strand
TCGTAGCCGCGCCCGAAGACGAAGTTGTCACCGCCCTTGAAGCGCACGACCCGCTTGCCCTCGAGGGCGCGCGCAACGATCACCTCGTTGATGAATTCCTGGGAGGCGTAGCGGCCGCGGGGCAGCTTGGCGACGTCGATCAGCTCGACGCCGGGCGGCAGCACGTCGAGGAGCTCGCGCGGCGCGAGCCGGTCGGCCACCACGACGTCGGCCGAGGCGAGCGCGTGCCGGGCCGCGATCGTGACCAGCTCGGGATCGCCGGGGCCACCGCCGACCAGCACGACGCCGGGTGTCCGGTCGTGGGCGTCGACGGCCGTCAGGTCGCCCTCGCGCAGGGCGGTGAGGATCTCGTCGCGCAGCGCTGCCGACTTCTTCGGCTCGCGGTTGCCGACCACGCCGACGGTGACGGTGCCGTGCTTGCCCGTGGCCGGCGTCCAGGCCGAGCCGCGCGTCGCGTCGTCGCTGCGGACGCAGAAGATCCGGCGCGCCTCCGCGGCGACGCTGATGCGCTCGTTGGCCTCCGGGTCGTCGGTCGCAGCCACGACGTACCACGCACCGTCGAGGTCGGACTCGGTGAACTCGCGCAGCACCAGCGTCACCTCGGCGGCCATGCCCTCCAGGGCCGGCGTGACCTCGGGGCTGACGACGTGGACGCGCGCTCCAGCGGCGATCAGCGTGGGCACGCGCCGCTGCGCGACGTGGCCGCCGCCCACGACGACGACGAGGCGGTCGGTGAGAATGAGGCCCGAGAGATACGGGCTGGGCTGGTCCATGTCGCCCATTCTCCCGCCGCCTCCAGTTCACGCGACATCAGCGTCCATTGCTTGCCCAGGGCCGAAGGGCCTCCTAGGTTCGCTGGTATGAGCATCGAGCGCCCGATCGCACCCAATCCCTACGACTACCTCCCGCCGGTCCCGTCCTTCACGGTGACCAGCGCCGACGTGACCGACGGCCAGCCACTGAAGGACGACCAGGTGGCGGCCGCCGGCAACACGTCGCCGGAGCTGAGCTGGTCGGGCGCCCCCGAGGGCACCCAGTCCTTCGTCGTCACCTGCTTCGACCCCGACGCGCCGACTCCGTCCGGTTTCTGGCACTGGGACCTCGTCGACATCCCGGCCGACGTCACGTCGCTGGCGACCGGGGCGGCCAGCGGTGAGCTCCCCGCTGGTGCGTTCCACGTCCGCAACGACGGCGGAGAGGCCGGATTCATGGGCGCCGCTCCCCCGCAGGGCGACCACCCGCACCGCTATTTCTTCGTCGTGCACGCCGTGAAGGACGCGACGCTGGGCGTCGACGCCGACGCCTCCAACGCGTTCGTCTCGTTCAACCTGGCGTTCAAGACCTTGGGTCGAGCGGTGCTCCATGGCACCTACCGGCACTGAGTGAGGTCCGTCACTTAATCACGCTCCCGCAAGGGGGCGGTGCAGCGCTGATTCGTGCGAAAATTAGGATCTCCCCAATTTTCATGACTACCGTTCGGTACCTTGTTGGAAAGTTTCTGGTCAAACCGCGTCATACGTAAATGACCAGAGCGTCTCAAGGTTGACCTCAGCTCGTGGACCCCCCGCCGCGAGACCCCCCACTGAGGGACCCCGAACCCCCCATGGAGACCTAGTGAAGCTCGTCCGCGCCTTCCTCATGCCTGCCCTCGGCACCATCGTGTTCCTGACCACCCTCGTCGGTGCCCCGGCCCACGCCAGCCTCTCCCGCGTCCCCACCTCGGCACCGGCCACCGCTGCCGTGAGCGGCGCGGCGTTCGAGGCCCAGGTGATGGTCGAGATCAACGACGCCCGCACGCGCTTCGGCCTCAAGCCGGTCCGCTTCTTCGACTCCTGTGTCGAGCGGATGGCCACCTCCTGGGGCAACCACATCGCCTCCACGGGCATCTTCGCCCACCGCGACCAGCACGAGGTCCTGCGCAAGTGCAACCAGTCCTGGGCCGGCGAGAACCTCATCCGCGGCACCGGGCTCTCGGCCCGCGCCATCGTCGACGCCTGGCTGAACTCCCCCTCGCACCGCGCCGTCCTGCTCAAGGGCCGCGCCACCCTCGCCGGCATGGCCGTCGTGATCGACGGCCAGGGCCGCCAGGTCGGGGTCCTCAACGTCGCCGACGCGCACTGATCCACGCCTGATCCTCACCAGATCCACCACCTGACCCGGCCCACCTGACCGGCGCACGCGGCTCGGCCACCATCTGTGGCACGATCGGCCGCTCACGCGCACGGCGGGGGGCTGGGTCTTGGTGTACGTCGCCATCGCGACACGCGCGTTTCGCCGCTACTCGACCTACCGGGCCGCGACGCTCTCCGGGATCTTCACGAACTCGGTGTTCGGCATCATCTACTCCTTCGCCTACCTCGCGCTCTGGGCGGCGAACCCGGACGCGGGCGGCTACGACAAGGTCGACGCGGTCACCTACGTCTGGCTCGGCCAGGCCCTACTCATGACGGTCGCACTCTGGGGCGGCGGCACCACCGACGACCTCGCCGAGCGGATCCGCACCGGCGACATCGCCATCGACCTGTACCGGCCGATCGGTCTCGTGTCCTGGTATCTCGCCAGCGACCTCGGCCGTGCGCTCTTCCACCTGCTCACCCGCGGCCTCGCACCCACGATCGTCGGCGTGATCCTCTTCGACATCTCCCTTCCCGACTCCGCCGCCGCGGCCATGGGGTTCGCGTTCGCCGTACCCCTCGCAGTGATCGTGAGCTTCGGCATCCGCTTCCTGGTCGCGAGCTCGGCCTTCTGGCTGCTCGACCAGTCGGGCGTGAAGGTGATGAGCGGCGCCTTCGCGATCTTCTTCAGCGGGATGATGCTGCCGCTGGTGCTGTTCCCCGGCTGGCTGGGGACCGTCGCTCGCGCATTGCCCTGGGCGGCCTACGTCCAGGTCCCCGCCGACATCTGGCTGGGCAAGCGACCGGGTGTCGACCTGTTCGTCGCGCTCGGCTTCCAGGCGATGTGGGCACTCATCCTGCTGGCGTGCTGCCTGCTGGTCGTGCGGGCCGCGACACGCAAGGTGGTGGTGCAAGGTGGTTGAGGCCCTGCACCACGGCCGGCGCTATCTCGACATCGCCTGGCTCTGGATTCGCGCCGCCTGGGCCTACCCGGCGTCCTTCATCATGTTGACGATCGGCAACGGGATGATCACCGGCCTCGACTTCGTCGGGCTGTGGATCATGTTCAGCCACCTCGACGACCTGGCCGGCTTCACCCTGCCCGAGGTCGCCTTCCTGTACGGCGCGGGCTCGGTCGGCCTCGGGATCGCGGACACACTGATCGGCAGCGTGGAGCGGATCGGCACCTATGTCCGGACCGGCCGCCTCGACCAGATGCTGACCAAGCCGGTGCCGCTGCTGGTCCAGGTCTGCGCCGACCAGTTCACGCTGCGCAGACTCGGCCGGATCACGCAGGCCCTCGTCGTGTTCGGGTGGGCTTCGACGTACGTCGACTGGACTCCTCTTCGAGTGCTCGTGACCGGCTCCATGATCGTGAGCGGCGCGGCCGTGTTCTTCGGCCTCTTCGTCGGCTTCTCCTGCATCCAGTTCTGGACAACTGACGCGACCGAGTTCGCCAACGCGTTCACCTACGGCGGCGCCACGGTCACGCAGTACCCGCTCTCGATCTTCCCGCGCGAGGTGATGGTGGCGCTCACCTTCGTCATCCCGGTGGCCTTCGTGAACTGGTATCCAGCGCTGTTCGTGCTCGGTCGCGACGATCCGTTCGGCATGCCTGCGTGGCTGCAGTTCGCCTCACCGCTCGCCGCCGTCGTCATCGTGGCATCCAGCCTGCTCGTGTGGCGCACCGGCGTGCGGCACTACACGTCGACCGGGAGCTGAGGCTCAGAGCGCGTGGGAGTAGACGACCACGTTGCTGTTGTAGCCCGTGCCGTCCCAGTCCTCGCAGGTGATCAGCACGAGGCGACCGCGCACGTCCCTGCTGAAGATGCGTTCCGCGGCCCGACTGATGCGCGACTTGTCGAAGACCTCGACCTTGCTCACGGCATAGCGGATGCTGCCGGCGTCGGTGCGCACCCTGAACACGTCTCCCGGCCGGAGGGTCTCGAGGTTGTCGAGCGCTCCGCCGCCCGTGTGCACGGTGTGGCCGGTGATGATCGCTCCCCCGCGCTCGGCCCCGGCCACGGCGCCGCCGGACCACCAACCCAGCGTCTGGGGGTCGGACGGAGGCACCAGGGTGCTGACCTCGAGCTCGATCGGGACCACCGGCACATCGATCCCGAGGGCTTCGATCTGGACGCCGACGGGCACTCCCGCATTCGGGTCCCGCGTCGGAGGAGGCTCGGAGTCCGGTGTCGTCGGCACGGCCGACGGCTCGATCGTGGGCGAATCCGTGGGTCGGGTGAACGTCGGTGCGCCCGGTTGGCCCGAGGTGGCCGGCGCGGGCGTCGGGTCGCCGAAGTAGTCCAGCGCCAGCAGGAGAGAGCAGACCGCAAGGCCGACCGCGACGAGTCCGAGACTCGCGCGGCCGGCCTTGATAACGGTGCTGTTACGCACGTCCCCTCAGGCGACGGGAGGACACCAGACCCAGGCCGATGGCGAGTGCCAGCAGTCCGGTCATGCCCGCCATCCAGAGCGAGGAGCCGGACGACGAAGCCTGCGACACGTCTCCGGAGAGACCCGCGGCGACCGTGGTCGGCACCGCTGCCTGCTCCCCGAGGACCTCGACGTCGGGCGTCGACTTGTCCTTGTCCTTCGTGTCGTCCTCGTTGCCCTGCTCACCCTGGACCTCAGTGCTCGGGGTGGGCTCGGTCGCGGAGACCGTGACCGGCGGAGTCGGCGGCGTGGTCGTCGGCGGCGTGGTCGTCGGCGGCGTGGTCGTCGGCGGCGTGGTCGTCGGCGGCGTGGTCGTCGGCGGCGTGGTCGTCGGCGGCGTGGTCGTCGGCGGTGTCGTC
>JBDSPC010000378.1:0-10422 GCA_039914485.1 Nocardioides sp. | reverse complement strand
TCGAGAAGCGGCTGCGCCGGATGATCTCGTCGTACGTCGGGGAGAACAAGGAGTTCGCCCGGCAGTACCTCTCCGGGGAGCTCGAGGTCGAGCTGACGCCGCAGGGCACGCTGGCCGAGCGGATGCGTGCTGGCGGCTCGGGGATCCCGGCCTTCTTCACCGCGACCGGTGTCGGCACGCAGGTGGCCGAGGGCGGCCTGCCGTGGAAGTACGACTCCGAGGGCAACATCTTGGTGGCCTCCCCGCCGAAGCAGACGCAGGTCTTCGATGAGCGGGAGTACGTCCTGGAGCACGCGATCGTCGCGGACTTCGGGCTGGTGCGGGCCTGGAAGGGCGACCGCCACGGCAACCTGATCTACCGCGACTCCGCGCGCAACTTCAACCCGCTGGCCGCCATGTGCGCGGGGATGACGATCGCGGAGGTCGAGGAGCTGGTCGAACCGGGCGAGCTCAACCCCAACGACGTCCACACGCCGGGCGTCTACGTCCAGCGCGTGGTCGCACTGACGCCCGAGCAGGCCGCGGACAAGCGGATCGAGAAGAGGACGGTGAGCTCCTGATGGCCGACGCACATGGATGGACTCGTGAGGAAATGGCCGCACGCGCGGCCTCGGAGCTGGTCGACGGTTCCTACGTCAACCTCGGCATCGGGCTGCCGACGCTGGTGCCCAACTACGTCGCCGACGACGTCGAGCTGGTGCTGCAGTCGGAGAACGGGATCCTCGGGGTCGGCGCCTACCCGACCGAGGATGCGGTCGATGCCGACCTGATCAACGCCGGCAAGGAGACCGTGACCGTACGCCGCGGTGCGTCCTTCTTCGATTCGGCCACGTCCTTCGGGATGATCCGCGGCGGCAAGATCGACGCCGCGATCCTCGGCGCCATGCAGGTGTCCGCCGTGGGTGACATCGCGAACTGGATGATCCCGGGGAAGATGGTCAAGGGCATGGGTGGCGCGATGGACCTGGTCCACGGTGCCAAGCGGGTCATCGTGCTGATGGAGCACACCGCGAAGGACGGCTCGCTGAAGATCCTCAACGAGTGCGACCTGCCCTACACCGGCAAGCGGGTCGTGCAGCGGATCATCACCGACCTGTGCGTGATCGACGTGATCGACCCGACCACGGGAGAGGTCGCGGTGTCCGGGACGTTGGGCGAGCGGGCGTTGAAGCTGGTCGAGCTCGCACCCGGTGTCACCGAGGACGAGGTCAGGGCGAAGACGGAGCCGACACTGGTGTGACCGCGCCGACCCCACCCCTGGCGGGCCCGCGCCACATCCGCAGCCTCGGTCCTCGGCGTTGCCGGCGAGAGCGCACGCCCGACACCGAAACGCATCGGGTGACGTTCCGGTGGGGATGGGTTTCGGTCGGGAGTTTCGGTTGGTGTCGCTGGGCGTGTCGACCTGGTCGACCACCGAGCACGAGTGGGCCCACCGAAAACGATCGATTGCGGCCATTTGTCAGAACCCAACAATGACCTCCAGTTGAGGCCCCGTTCCCGGAAACATCATCGGACGACTCTTACGGGAATCGCGTTGACGCCGAGGAACCTTCAGCTGCCGCGTGCCCGATCGGCGTTCGTCTTGCGACGCACGGTTCCGAGGCTGCGGTCTTTGGCGGAAAGACGCATGTTGCAGGCAGTCGTAGGTGCCGCTCACTGCGATGAGGCCGAGCACGGTCCTGCCACCTGCGAAACCAGATGCGGACCTGGAGCAGAACGGTAGAGCTGGCTGGCGAGGATGCCATCGAAGCCGGTCACGGCGACTTCGTCGGAGACGCGGACGCCGTGCCTGGCGAGCGGGTCGAGGACCGCGAGTGCGATCTGGTCCCTGGCACAGACCTGAGCGCGAGGCACGGACCCGAACGCCGAGCAGCTGTCGACGAAGTGCAGCCAACGGCGACGGCGGTGTTCAACGACCACCGCCCCGCGGGCACGATGTCAGCAGCGCGGGCTCGGAGTCGCCCTCGCCGGCACTGCTGGACACCGCGCTAACCCGCGTCGATGACAACACCAAGCCACGTCCGAAGTCGTGCTTCCGCCCAAGCTCGTCGCTGCGAGTACGTCGGTCGAGTCCAGGGACAGCGACGCCGGCGCAAGTGGCTGACGTGGCCAGGGGCGCCGTTGACCGGCCGATCTCGAAGATGTGCGGCTGGCTCAGCTTGTCGTCTGACGTTCCCGGCCGCGCTGGACATCCGGACATTCAGGTGCGTAGACGCGGAACGGCGCGACGAGTTGATCTGTACTTCGCGAACTCGGTCCCACGCGCAGCTCGAACTCGCCGGGTTCGACAACTCTGCGGTTGTCGGCCGTGACCAGGGAGCACCGGGAGACGGGGATATCGAGGTCGACGTCGAGGGTCTGACCTGGCGAGATCTCGACCTGGGTGAAGGCCTTCAGCTCCTGCTCGGCCCAGGTGACGCTGGTGGTGAGATCGCTGACGTAGGCCTGCACGGTCTCGAGCGCGGGACGGTCGCCGGTGTTCTCGAGGCGTACGGACGCACGGATGGTGCCGTCGGTGGGGACGTCGTACTCCTGCACAGTGAGGGACCTGTAGGTGACGCTGGTGTAGCTGAGGCCGTCACCGAAGGCGAACAGGGGTTCTTGGGTCAGGTCGGCATAGCGGTCTCCGTGCTGGCCGCGGATCTGGTTGTAGTAGACCGGTTGCTGTCCGACGTGTCGTGCGAAGGAGATGGGCAGCCGTCCGCTGGGCTCGATCAGGCCGAGCACCAACTCGGCGATGGCGCGACCGCCGCGCATACCCGGGTTGAAGGACTCGATGAGTGCACCGGCGTTCAGCGCTGAGTCCGGCAGGGTGCTCGGTTTGGACTGGACCAGCACCACAATCATCGGCGTCCCGGTGACGGCGATCGCATCGAGTAGAGCGACCTGGCCACCCTGGAGGTCCAGCGTGGCGGTCGAACATCCTTCGCCGGTGAGGGCGATCGTGTCCCCGACCACCACCACGGCGTAGTCGGCGGTCTCCGCGGCGACAGTGGCTCGGCGGATCTGCTCGTCGTCGACCGGTGCAGGGCTGAAGACCGGCGGACGCGGCTGACCATCCCGGTAGAGCGGCCCAGCGGGATCAGGGAGCAGAACCTCGATATCGGCACCCCGCTCATGGATAAGCGTCCACTCCGCCGGGACGACGGCGCGGAACCCGTCCAACACCGTCTCCACCGTCTCGCGCGGATGTCCCTTGGGCATCCAGTCGACCTGCCCGGAGTCGCCGGCCCAGTCGCCGAGCATGGCGCTCGGGTCGTCGGCCTGGGGGCCGATCACCGCGATGGTTCTTGGTCGTCCCCGCGACGACGAGGCCCGATCCGATCCATCACGGGTGAGCCCGCCCTCGAGCGGCAGGACGCCGTCGTTGCGCAGCAGCACGAGGGAACGACGAGCCGTCTCCAAGTTGAGTTCGGCATGCTCGGCACAGCCGATCACTCTCTCCTGCAAGTCCGGGTCGGGGGCCCGGGGATCCTCGAAGAGTCCCAGCTCGAACTTCAGCCGCAAGATCCGTCGGACCGCCTCGTCGATCTCCTCCTCGTCGACCAGGCCGCGCAACACGGCCGCTTGGGCCGCCTCGAAGAACGCCGGCGTAGTCATGACCAGGTCGTTGCCGGAGCGAACGGCCACTGCTGCGGCCTCGACGTCATCGGCGCAAACGCGCTGCTCCCAGACCATCCGGCCGACGTTGTCCCAGTCGGTCACCAGCGTGCCCGTGAAGCCCCACTCCTGCTTGAGAACGTCGTTGAGCAGCCACCGGTTCGCGGTGATCGGCACCCCGTCGATCGACTGGTAACCGAGCATGAAGGTTCGGCAGCCGGCTCGGGCCGCCCGCTCGAACGGCGGCAGGAACCAGGACCGCAGCTTGCGAGGGCTCAGGTCGGCCTCGCTTGCGTCCCGCCCGCCTTGGGTCTCCGAGTAGCCCGCGAAGTGCTTGGCACAGGCAAGCACGGCAGTCGGGTCGGCCAGGCCCTTCCCTTGGTAGCCGCGCACCATCGCAGCGCCTAGTTCTCCGATCAGGTACGGGTCCTCGCCGAACGTCTCGTTGACACGGCCCCACCTCAGGTCCCGGGTGACACACAGCACCGGCGAGAACGTCCAGTGGACACCGGTCGATGAAATCTCGACGGCGGCCGCGCGGGCGGCCCGCTCGAGCAACGCGGGGTCCCAGGTGCATGCCATTGCCAGTTGGGTCGGGAAGATCGTGGCGCCAGGCCAGAACGAGTGACCATGGATGCAGTCCTCGGCGGTGAGCAGCGGAATGCGCAGTCGCGTACGCCGAGCCAGGTCGATGGCCTGCCGCATCCTCGACGGCGACGCATGCAGGATCGAGCCCGCCAGCCTGGTCGAGACGATGTCGACCAGGTCCTGGCGAGCATCGAGCTGCAACATCTGCCCGACCTTCTCCGGCAAGGTCATCCGGGCCAGCAGATCCGCGACCCTCGCCTCCACTGGAGCATCCGCATCCAGGTACACCGCCGACGGCCCCAACCTTGCCTCCTCTTTCGGCGTAATCCTCTCACCTGGTGATGGCTCACGGTGTCCGGTGTCCGGTGAGCGATCCTCAAACGACACGCTCCATGGACTGCCACCTAGCGACCGCAGAACTCCGCCACATATCGCCGAAAGGCCACACCGAGCTCGAGGCGGCCCACCGAAAACGACCGTTTCTGGGGTGACCTTCGGTCGCAAGTTTCGGTACGTGAACGTGTCGAGCATGAAGCCGACCTTCAACGGGCTTGAGCTGTTCGTCGGGACGTGACGACGCCGAGCACGCCGAGGACGACCGCGAAGCCGAAGACCGCCAGGAACGGGTTCGCGTCCTGGCGCTCGGCCGCGGCGAAGACGACCCCGGAGATCGAGAGCGCCAGGGCAGCACCCAGGGAGTCGGCGATCGACAGGGCGGCGGAGTTGAAGCCGCGGTCGGAGTCGGTGGAGACGTCGAGCATCGCCACGCTGGTGCGTGGGTAGCCGAACCCCATCCCGGCGCCGGCGAGCACGTAGGTCGCACCGGCGAGCAGCGACGGCCCGTCGAGCCACACGGTGAGGGACAGCGAGACCACGCCGGCGAGCACCAGCAGCGAGCCGACCTCCATCGCGCGCACGTGTGAGACCCGCGCGCCGAGCCGTGCCTGGAGCTGGCTCGACGACGCCCACGTCACGCCGACCACGCTGAGCGCAAGGCCGGCCCGGCCGGGGGTCAGTCCCCACTGCTCCTGGAGCACGTAGACGATGTAGGCCTCGGCGCAGAAGAAGCCAGCGCTCATCAGGCCTCGAGTCGCGATGACGGACGGCAACCCCGGACGACCCGTGAGCGATCCGGGTGGCAACAGGTTCCTGAGTGCGAGTACGACGAGGACGAGCGCTCCGAGGGCGCCCAGCCCGGCGACGCCGCGGGCCGAGCCGAGTAGCTCGAGCGCGAGCACCGCGATCGCTCCGACGGTGGCCCACACGAGGCGGACGGTGCTGGCCTCCTCGACCCCGGTGTCGGTCTGCCTGCCGCGCAGGGACGGCGCGACCAACAGGGCGGCGGCGCCCACGAAGGCGACGGCACCGAGGAAGACCCAGCGCCAGCCGACCGCGTCGGCCACGAACGCGGCCAGGGAAGGGCCGAACAGGGCCGGCAGCACCCACGCTGCGGCGAAGCTGGCGAAGATCGAGGGCTGGAGCCGCGGCGGGAACACCAGGCCGACCAGGACGTAGAGCCCGACGGTGAGGGCGCCGCCGCCGAGGCCCTGGACCAGGCGGCCGCCCACGAGGATCTCCATCGTCGGGGCGGTGCCGCAGATCAGCAGCCCGACCGAGAACAGCACCATCGACCAGACCAGCGGGGCCACCGGCCCGCGGCGGTCGCTCCACAGCCCGGCCGCGACCATCCCGATCACCCCGCTCGCCAGCGGAGCGGCGAAGCTCAGGGCGTAGAGCTCGGCGCCGTCGAGATCGCGCGCCACGGTCGGCATCACCGTGGTGACCGCCATCGCCTCGAACGCCACGAAGCCGATCAGCGAGCACATGCCGACCGTGATGGCGGCGTACGCCGGGCTCAGCAGCCGTGGAGTGGGGGCGGTCTCGGACATCAGGGTCACGATCCCAGACGGTAGGAGCTCAGGTGGACGTGAGGTCAAGCGGAATAGTGCGAGCGCCGTGTCGTTGGGCCAGGTGTGACTCCCGCCCTCTCCGTCCTCGACCTCGTGCCCGTGCGCACCGACCAGACGACCGCCGACGCGGTCGCGGCCTCCCGATCGCTGGCACAGGTGGCCGACGAGCTCGGCTACACGCGCTACTGGGTCGCCGAGCACCACAACATGCCGGCCGTGGCGGCCACGAACCCGCCGGTGCTGATCGCGACCCTGGCCGCGTCGACCAAGAGGATCCGGGTCGGGTCGGGCGGGGTGATGCTGCCCAACCACGAACCGCTGGTGATCGCCGAGCAGTTCGCGCTGCTCGAGGCGGCCTTCCCCGGACGCATCGACCTCGGCATCGGGCGGGCGCCCGGCACCGACATGCTCACGCGCTACGTCCTGCGCGGCGGAGCGACGGCGGCCGCGGACGACGCGGTCGCGAAGTTCCCGCAGTACGTCGAGGACGTGGCCACCCTCATGCACCCGGACGGCGTCGAGATGACCGTGGCGGGGCGCCGCGAACCGCTGCGGGCCACGCCGAAGGCGGCGAGCGTGCCGACGATCTGGTTGCTCGGCTCCTCCGACTACTCCGCCCGGCTGGCTGCTGCCCGCGGGCTACGTCTTCGCTCACCACTTCGCCGGCCAGGGGACGGCCGAGGCACTGGACCTCTACCGGTCGACGTACCAGCCGTCGGAGGCGAACCCTGAGCCGCGCACCTTCCTCACCGTGAACGCGGCGGTGGCCGAGACGGCCGAGGAGGCCCGGCGGCTCGCGCTGCCGCAGGCGCTGGCGATGGTGGCCCTGCGCACGGGGGGTCGGCTCGGTCCGCAGCGACTGACCGAGGACGCCGAGAAGGTCGAGCTCCCGCCGCAGCACCAGGCCCTCGCCGACACGATGCTGACGCGCTGGGTCGTCGACGAGCCGGTCGCGGCGCGCAGGCGGATCGAGATGCTGGCGCGGGAGTACGCCGTCGACGAGGTGATGGTGCACCCGGTCGCGGGCGCGTTCGCCGGAACGCCGGCCGGGTCGTCGCCGGCGCGTGAGGCAACGCTGAGGCTGCTCGTCGGCTGACCGCGTCTCGGATGCGAGACATCGGTAGCCGATCGGGGGTGTCGTCGAACCGGGCGGCGGGCGTGTGATGGGGGGCACACCCCCTGAAGGAGCACTCCCATGACCACGACTTCCGACAGCACCACCGCTGCGCGCGGTGTCGAGCGCCGTACGATCGATGTCATCCCGCCGGAGGAGCGGCACGGCACGCCGTTCAGCCAGTTCACGCTCTGGATGGGCGCCAACCTCCAGATCACCGCGATCGTCGACGGGGCACTGGCCGTCGTCTTCGGTGCCGACGCCCTGTGGGCGATCGTCGGCCTGCTCGTGGGCAACCTGCTCGGCGGCGTCGTGATGGCGCTGCACTCGGCGCAGGGCCCGCGCCTCGGCCTCCCGCAGATGATCTCGAGCCGCGCCCAGTTCGGCATCTACGGCGCGATCGTCCCGCTGGTGCTGGTCATCGTGATGTACCTCGGCTTCACCGCGACCGGCACCGTGCTCGCCGGCCAGGCGATCAACGAGCTGCTCCGCGTGGACAACGCCACCGTCGGCATCGTGCTCTTCGTGGCGATCGTCGCCGTGATCGCGATCGTGGGCTACCGCTGGATCCACGCCGTCGGCCGGATCGCGAGCGTCCTCGGCGTGCTCGGCCTCGCCTATCTCGCGATCCAGCTCGTCCGCCAGCACGACGTGAGCGCGGCCTTCGCCGGCAACCAGTTCGACATCGTGACCTTCCTGCTCGCCGTCTCGCTGGCCGCCGGCTGGCAGCTCACCTATGGCCCGTACGTCGCCGACTACTCGCGCTACCTGCCCGCGACGACCTCACAGGGCTCCGTCTTCTGGTGGACCTACGCCGGCAGCGTGCTCGGATCGCAGCTCTCGATGACGTTCGGCGCCATCGTCGCGGCCGTCGCCGGCGACGCGTTCCTCACCAACCAGGTCGGCTGGCTCGGCGGCCTCGCCTCCGGAGCGATCGTGGCCGGCCTGATCTACGCGCTGATCGTGATCGGCAAGCTCACCGTCACCTGCCTCAACGCCTACGGCAGCTTCATGTGCGCGGCCACCATCACGACGGCGCTGACCGGCCGACGGACCATGGGCAGCAATGCGCGGATCGCCTTCGTGCTGGTGATGCTGACGTTGTCGATGGGCATCGCGCTGTGGGCCAGTGCCGACTTCCTCAGCAACTTCAAGAACTTCGTGCTCCTGCTGCTGATGGTCTTCACGCCGTGGTCCGCGATCAACCTCACGGACTACTACCTCGTCTCGAAGGAGCGGGTCGACCTGCCGGCGCTCTACGACCCCGACGGTCGCTACGGCCGGTGGAACATGGTCGCGCTGACGACCTACGTCGTGGGCGTGCTGATCCAGGTCCCGTTCCTGGCGCAGTCGCTGTACACCGGCCCCTTCACCGAGGCCCTGGGCGGCGCCGACGTCTCCTGGATCGTCGGTCTCGTCGTGCCCGCTGTCATGTACTACGTCTGGGCGAGCCGCAACCCGCGGGCGCCGGCGGAGCAGGTCGAGCTCGCGGAAGTCGCTGTCTGATCCGCTGACCTGTCGATCGGTCAGTGGCGCTCCTCGAGGCCGACCGCGTCGCGGAGCTTCTGGACGGACTCCCGCAGCTCGTCGGAGTCGCGGGCGTGGTGATCCATCAGGTCGGCCAGGGCCTCGGCGAGCACGTTGAGCTTCTCCTGCGACGCCTCTTCGGAACGCCGGCCGGCGTTCTCGAGGAGCACGAGCAGCAGCAACGAGAGGATCGCCGAGCCGGTGTGCAGGCCGAGCTCCCACTTCGTGGTGCTGGCCCAGAACGGCTTGCTCACGGCCCACAGGACCAGCGCCACGATGATCACCGCGAAGAACGGGGCCCGGCTGACGCGCTTGTTGGTCGCGTCGACGAACCGCTCGAAGGGGTTGGGGCCGTCGCTGCTCTTGCGCGACCGGTCGGCGTTGTTGCTGTGCATCCTCGGAGGCTAGTCGCGTCCCTACCCGACGCGGGGTCAATCGAGGGCCAGCCCCGCGGCAGGGGTGATCCGGGCGGCCCGGCGGGCCGGCAGCACGCAGGCGGCGAGGCCGGCGACGGCCGCCACGAGCACCACGGCGGCGAGCTGCGTCACGGGGACGGTCATCGCGACGTCGGCGATCACGGGCATGAGCAGCACCTGCACGCCGACCCAGGCGAACGCCAGCCCGATCGCCGTACCCAGCACGGTCGCGACCACCGAGAGCAGCAGGCCCTCGACAGCCATCGAGCGCCGGAGCTGCTGACGGGTCAGGCCCATCGCCCGGAGCAGCGCGTTCTCGCGGCTGCGTTCGAGCACGGACAGGCCCAGGGTGTTGCCGATCCCGATCAGCGCGATCAGCACCGCGATCCCGAGCAGTCCGACCACGGAGCCGGTCATCACGTTGACCTGGAGATCGACCCAGTGCCGCTGCGCGTAGCCGCCCTCGAGGGTGGCGGTGCTGCCGGCGAGGACGGCCAGGTCGCCGTCGAGGTCGTCGGCGTCTGTGCCGGGCACGGCGCGCGCCCAGACGGCGACGGGTTGCGGGTCCGCCATGGCGGCCAGGGTCGCGGTCGAGACGAGGCCGGCGGTGCCCCACCCCTCGCCGAGCTCGGCCTTCAGCACGGTCTCCACGCCGCCGACGGTGACGACGACGTCGCCGTTGCGCTTCACCCGGTCACCGAGCTCGTAGGGCAGCAGCACCGTTCCGTCGGAAGGGGACAGGTCGGCCGGTCCCCGGATGACGTCAGGCTGGCCGTCGACCGCCACGAGCGGCAGGGCCTCGCCGTCGAGTCTGGCGATCGTGCCACCGAGGGTGACGACGTCGGCCACGCCAGGAGCAAGCGCCACGCGATCGGCGAGCCCGGGATCGAGCGGCTCGTCGACCGCGGACAACGTCACGTCGAGCGGGTGCGACGCGTCCATCTCCTTGTCCAGTCCGGTGCGGGACGACGCGAGACCGGTCAGGACTGCGGTCGTCAGGGTCACGCCGACCAGCAGTGAGGCGGCCGTCGTCGCCGTACGGCGTGGATTGCGCACCGCGTTGCCGGCGGCCAGGCGTCGGACCGGGCCGTCGCCGGCCAGCCGGCCGAGGAGGCGGATCAGGGCCGGGACCAACCAGGGGCCGAACAACAGCACGCCGACGAAGGCGACGATGCCGCCGGCCAGCATGGTGACCACACCGGGCAGTCCTCCTCCGGCGATCGAGAGCGCGAGCAGCGCGCACCCGGTCACGCCGCACAGCAGCGCG
>JBDSPC010000443.1:0-8117 GCA_039914485.1 Nocardioides sp. | reverse complement strand
GACCTCCCCGGCGCACCGCGACTCGGTCTGCCGACGTGCTGGGACCAGTGGTTCCCGGAGCTGGCACGGGCCTACTCGCTCGCCGACGCGGAGATCCTCGCCTACCCGACCGCGATCGGCTCCGAGCCCGACCACCCCGACTTCGACACCCAACCCCTGTGGCAGGGCGTGATCGTCGGCAACGGCATCGCCAACGGCCTCTTCATGGTCGTCCCCAACCGGTGGGGCAACGAGGGGCTCGTCAGCTTCTACGGCTCGTCGTTCATCAGCGACCCCTACGGCCGCGTCCTGGTGCAGGCCGACCGCGAGGGCGACGCCGCGCTCGTGGCGACGCTCGACCTGGGGCAGCGCCGCGACTGGCTCGACCTCTTCCCGTTCCTGGCGACCCGTCGTCCCGACACCTATGGATCCCTCGTGAAGGAGCAGCAATGAGCACCAGGCACGACACCGTCGTCATCGGCGGAGGAGTCACCGGACTGACGGCCGCGTGGCGGTTGACGGAGGCCGGCCAGGACGTCGTCGTCCTCGAGGCGCGCGACCGCGTCGGTGGGCGCCTGCGCAGCGAGCGGCACGACGGCTCGCTGTTCGAGATCGGCGGCCAGTGGGTCTCGCCCGACCAGGAGGCGCTCATCGGACTCCTCGACGAGCTCGGTCTCGAGACCTACTCGCGGCACCGGGAGGGCGAGTCCGTGTACGTCGACCGCGCCGGTGTCGCCCGTCGCTTCACCGGCGAGGACCTCCCCGTCGACGAGCAGACCGGCAAGGAGATCGAGCGGATCATCGGCGTCATCGACGACCTCGCCGCCCACATGGACCCCGACCGGCCGTGGGAGCACCCGCAGGCCGACCGGCTCGACCGGGTCTCCTTCGCGCAGTGGCTCGACGAACAGACCGACGACCAGGAAGCGCGCGACAACATCGCGCTCTACCTCGGCCCGGCCATGCTGACCAAGCCCACCTGGTCCTTCTCTGCGCTCACCGCGGTGCTGATGTCGGCCAGCGCCGGCTCGTTCACCAACCTGGTCGACGCCGACTTCATCCTGGACAAGCGCGTCGTCGGCGGACTGGCGTCTGTTCCGGCCGCCTTGGCTGAGCGTCTCGGCGACCGGGTCCGGCTCAGCTCCGACGTCACTCAGGTCGCCTGGGACTCCGAGGGTGCGACCGTGACCGTGAACGGTGAGCAGTTGCGGGCGACCAGCGTCGTCCTCGCCCTGCCGCCGACCCACGTCCGCCGGATCCGGATCGAGCCCGAGCTGCCTGCCGAGCACCGGCACGCCCGCGAGCACCAGTCGTTCGGTCTGGTGATCAAGGTGCAGGCGGAGTACGTCGCCCCGTTCTGGCGGCAGCTCGGTCTGTCCGGCACCGGCTTCGCGCCCTACGAGCTGGTGCACGAGGTCTACGACAACACCCCCGACGGCAGCACCACCGGACACCTGGTCGGCTTCGTCTCCGACGTGAACGCCGACGCGGTGGGCCGGCTCTCCGACGAGGAGCGCCGGGCGCGGGTCCTGGCCTCGATCGCGGCCTACTTCGGCGACGCAGCCCTCACGCCGAGCGCCTACGTCGAGAGCGACTGGCAGCACCAGGAGCTCACGGGCGGCGCCTACGCCACGAGCTTCGACGTCGGCAGCCTGACCCGCTACGGCCGTGCCCTGCACGAGCCGGTCGGCCCGATCCGCTTCGGCTCCAGCGACGTCGCCGGCCTCGGCTTCCAGCACGTCGACGGGGCGGTGCGCATGGGCACCCGCCTCGCCGGGCAGATCCTCGCTGGTCTCGCGGCCGGCTGATCCGTCAGGACCAGGAGACGCTGAAGTACTGCGTCTCCTGGTACTCCCGGATGCCCTCGCGCGCGCCCTCGCGTCCGATCCCGCTCTGTTTGACGCCACCGAACGGCGTCGACGGGTCGGAGACGACGCCGCGGTTCACGCCGACCATCCCGGCGTCCAGCGCCTCGGCGATGCGCAGCGCGTCCTGGAGCCGGCCGGCGTAGACGTAGGCGGCCAGGCCGAACTCGCTGTCGTTGGCCTGCGCGAGCATCGTTGCCTCGTCACGCCAGGTGATCAGGGAGACGACCGGCCCGAAGATCTCCTCGCGGGCGATCCGCATGTCGGGTCGTACGTCGACGAGCAGCGTCGCGGGGTAGAACCAGCCGTCGCTCCCGGTCGCGCCCAGGTGGGTCACCCGGGCACCGGCGTCCACGGCCTCGTCGACCAGCGCGGTGACGCCGTCGACCGCCTTGGCGCTGATCAGTGGCGCCACCTGGAGGGTCTCGACGGCCTCGCCGAAGCGGGCGACGAACACGTCGGCCACGTCCTCGTGCACGAAGAACCGGTTGGCAGCGGTGCAGGCCTGGCCGGCGTTGCGGAACTTGGCGATCAGGGCGCCGGCGACGGCAGCCTCGACGTCGGCGTCGGCGGTCACGACGAACGGCGCGTTCCCGCCGAGCTCCATGCTCGAGTTGAGGACGCGGTCGGCGGCCTGCTTCAGCAGCACCTTGCCCACCCCGGTGGAGCCGGTGAAGGACACCTTGCGCACGCGGTCGTCGGTGAGCCAGGTGCTCACCACCTCGGCCGGGCTCGTGGTGGGCACGACGCCGACGACGCCGTCGGGCACACCGGCCTCGCGGAGCAGCTCGGCGATCGCCAGGGCCGTCAGCGGCGTCTCGGCCGCCGGCTTGAGCACGACCGTGCAGCCGGCCGCCAGCGCGGGCGCGATCTTGCGGGTCGCCATGGCTGCGGGGAAGTTCCATGGGGTGACGAGCGCGGCGACGCCGACCGGCCGGTGCGTCACGATCGTGCGCGTGCCGCCGGCCGGCGATTCGCCGTACGAGCCCTCGGTGCGGACGGCCTCCTCGGAGAACCACCGGAAGAACTCGGCGGCATAGGCGACCTCGGCCCGCGCGTCGTCCAGGGACTTGCCGTTCTCCGAGTGGATCAGGGCGGCCAGGTGCTCGGTGTCGGCGACGATCAGCTCGTAGGCGCGGCGCAGGACCTCGGCCCGCACCCGCGGTGCGGTGGCGGCCCAGGACGGGAACGCGGCGGCCGCGGCGTCGACGGCGGCCCGGGCCTCGACGGCGGTGCCGTCGGCGACCCGGGCGATGACCTCGGTGGTGGCGGGGTCGTGGACGGCGAAGGTGCTCGTGGACGCGGTGGGCGCGGTGATGGTCACGGGTAGAGGCCTCTCAGGAGGTGGGCTTGGGCCACGCGCTCGACGGCGAGGCAGGTGGCGGCGGTGCGCAGGGGCAGGTCGAACCGGGTGGCGTGCTCGGTCACGCGGTCCCAGGCGGTGGTCATGCGGTCGGCGAGCTTGGTCTCCACCTCGTCGGCGGACCACCAGAAGGCCTGGTTGGCCTGCACCCACTCGAAGTAGGACACGACCACACCGCCGGCGTTGGCCAGGATGTCGGGGACGACGAGCGCACCCGCGACCTGCAGGATCGCGTCGGCCTCGGGGGTGGTCGGGCCGTTGGCGCCCTCGACGATGACCCGGGCGCGGATCCGGTCTGCGTTGCCGGAGTGGATCACGCCCTCGACGGCGGCGGGGACGAGCAGGTCGACATCGAGGGTGAGGACGTCGTCCACCTCCTCGCCGGCCGGGAAGCCGACGACCGAGCCGTGCGCGTCGACGTGCTTCTCGACGGAGGGGATGTGCAGTCCGGTGTGGGAGCCGATGGCGCCGTACTGGTCGGACACGGCGACCACGCGGACGCCGGCCTCGGCGAGGAACCGTGCGGCGTACCGACCGACCTTGCCGAAGCCCTGCACGGCCGCGGTGGCGCCGTCGGGGTCGATCCCGCGCGAGCGCAGGGCGGCGAGGGCGACGTGCACGACGCCGCGCGAGGTGGCGGTGGCGCGTCCGAGCGAGCCGCCGAGGCTCACCGGCTTGCCGGTCGTGACACCCAGGACCGTGTGGCCCTGCTGGACTGAGTAGGTGTCCATCAGCCATGCCATCGTCTGCTCGTCGGTGCCGATGTCGGGCGCCGGGATGTCGCGCTCCGGGCCGATGAGCGGGCTGATCTCGCTGGTGTAGCGACGGGTGACGCGCTCGAGCTCGGCCTGCGAGTAGTGGCGCGGGTCGATGCGTACGCCGCCCTTGGCGCCGCCGTAGGGGACGTCCAGCAGCGCGCACTTCCAGGTCATCCACATGGCCAGCGCGCGCACCTCGTCGAGGTTCACGTCGGGGGAGTAGCGCAGTCCGCCCTTGGCGGGGCCCCGGGAGAAGTTGTGCTGGACGCGGTGGCCGACCAGCAGCTCGGTGTCGCCGTTGTCGCGGCGCAGCGGGATGCTCACGGTCACCTCGCGTCGGGGCGTGGCCAGCATCTCGTAGAGGCCGTCGTCGAATCCGAGGATCGTGGTCGCCTCGCGCAGTTGCGTGCGGGCGTCGTCCAGGGGCCCGCCGCCGGTCAGCGTGGGCTCGAGGGTGTTCGTCATCAGAGGTCCTTGAAGATCTGCTCGAGGACGTCGAGCCCTTCGGCAAGGAGGTGGTCGGGCATGGAGAGCGGCGGCAGGAAGCGCAGCACGTTGCCGTAGGTGCCACAGGTCAGGACGACGAGCCCCTGCTGGTGGGCCGCTGCCGCGACCGCCTTGGTGAGCTCGGCGTCGGGCTCGGTGGTGCCCGCCTTCACGAGCTCGACGGCGACCATCGCGCCCCGGCCGCGGACATCGCCGAGGCGCGGGTCGCCGAAGGACTCGAGGCGCTCGACCATCGTCTTGCCGATCGAGCGGGCCCGGTCGACGAGGCCGTCCTCCTCGATGGTCTCGATCACGGCGAGGGCCGCGGCGCAGGCGATCGGGTTGCCGCCGTAGGTGCCGCCGAGCCCGCCGACGTGGGGGGCGTCCATGATCTCGGCGCGGCCGGTGACCGCGGACAGCGGGAGGCCGCCGGCGATGCCCTTCGCGGTGACGATGAGATCGGGCACGACTCCCTCGTGGTCGCAGGCGAACATCTCGCCGGTGCGGGCAAAGCCGGTCTGCACCTCGTCGGCGACGAACACGACACCGTTGGCGCGGCACCACTCCACGAGGGTGGGCAGGAAGCCGTCGGCCGGGACGATGAAGCCGCCCTCGCCCTGGATCGGCTCGATGACGACGGCGGCGAGGTTGCCGGCGCCGACCTGCTTCTCGATGGTGTCGATCGCACGGCGCGCGGCGGCCGGGCCGTCGACGCCGGCGTCGCGGTAGGGGTAGGACAGCGGGGCGCGGTAGACCTCGGAGGCGAACGGTCCGAAGCCGCTCTTGTAGGGCATGTTCTTGGCGGTCATCGCCATCGTCAGGTTGGTGCGGCCGTGGTAGGCGTGGTCGAACACGACGACCGCCTGGCGCTGGGTGTGGACCCGTGCGATCTTGACCGCGTTCTCGACCGCCTCGGCGCCGGAGTTGAAGAGCACGGTCCGCTTGTCGTGCGTGCCGGGCGTGAGCCGGTTGAGCGCCTCGGCGACGCGCACGTAGGCGTCGTACGGCGTGATCATGAAGCAGGTGTGGGTGAAGGCCTGCACCTGCTCGGCCACCGCGGCCGCGACGCGCGGTGCGCTGTTGCCCACCGTGGTCACGGCGATGCCCGAGCCGAAGTCGATCAGCGAGTTGCCGTCGACGTCGACGATGACGCCGCCGCCCGCCGCAACGGTGTAGACGGGGAGGGTGGTCCCGACACCAGCGGCGACGGCCGCGCTCTTGCGCAGCTGCAGTGCCTGGGACTTCGGACCGGGGATGGAGGTGACGAGGCGGCGCTCCTGGGGGAGGGCCGGGCCGCCGACGGTGTGCTCGCTCATGACAGTCACGCTAGGTGGCGCCGGTCACTCCGGCGATGCCCGTTCCGCACAAATTCATCGAGTTGCTTGTGCAATCATGACACCCATGGTCGACCTCGCACTCCTGCTCGAGCGGGACGAGCTCCGGCTCCACGCCGTGCACCTCCCACGACCCGACGCAACGATCCGCTGGGTCGCCACCAGCGAGCTGGAGGATCCCTCGCCCTTCCTCGAGGGCGGTGAGCTGCTCCTGACGACGGGCCTGGCCACCCAGGGCTGGCGCTCGGAGTGGAACGGCTATGCCGAGCGCCTGGTCGGGGCGGGGGTCACGTCGCTCGCCCTCGGCGTGGGGCTGACGCATCGTCGTGCTCCGGCCGCGCTCGTGCGCGCGTGCGAGCTGCACGGCCTGAACCTCCTGGAGGTGCCGCGCGCCACGACGTTCGTGGCAGTGAGTCGTACGGCGGTCACCCTCATCGAGCAGCGCGACGAGAGCGAAGCACGGCTCGCGCTGGAGACGCAGCGGCAGCTGACCGCGGCCGCCGTGCGCGACGACCCGCGCCGGGCCGTGGTCGGGCGTCTCGCCGAGATCCTCGACGGCGCCGCGTTCCTGCTCTCCGCCGACGGTCACCTGGAAGTGCGACCGACCGGCCCGCGCAAGCAGCTCGCCGCCGTCGATGCGGCCGTCGTCGAGCTGAACCGGATCCGCTCCCAGGGCCTGCGCGCAGCCTCGACCGTCAGCGACGACCAGCAGACCAGGCTGATCGTCCCGGTCGGGCTGCGTGGTCGGCCGGGCTACTACCTCGCCGTCGCGGTTCCCGGCCGGGTGACGAACGTGCGCCGCAGCGCGATCGCGACGGCGGTGGCGCTGCTGGGACTGACGGTCGAGCAGGAACGCGACCGGCAGGAGAGCCGACGCCGTCTCCTGCTGAAGACCTACGAGCTGCTGAGTCGCGGCGAAGTGGACTCTGCTCTCGTCGTGGGTGAGGCCTCGGGGGCGCCGGCCCTCCCCGGACGTGTCCGGGTGGTCCATGCATCAGGGCCAGACGTTTCGCTCGAGGACGCGTTGGCTGAGCTCGAGCGCGACCAGGTGCTGGCCACCACCGACGACGGCGTGCTGCGACTCGTGACGGCCCCGGCCCAGGCGATCCGGGTGGCCGAGGGCCTGGCGACACGTGGCCTGCTCGTGGGCGTCGGCGAGCCCGCCCGGCTGGCCGAGGTCGCGGTGGCCCACGCCACTGCGGCTCTCGCGTTGGCTCGTGCCACCCCCGCCACCGGCGTCGTCCGATGGGACATGGTGGTGCGCGAGGGGACGATCGGACTGCTCGCGCCGGACGTTGCGGAGTCATTCTCGGCGTCGTTCCTCAGCGGCCTGGACGACGAGCAGACGGTGACGCTCGGCTCCTTCCTCCGGCACCACGGGTCACGGCTCAAGGTGGCCGAGGAGCTCGGACTGCACCGCAACACAGTGCGCAACCGGATCGCGCAGGTCGAGCGGACGATCGGTCGCTCGCTCGATGACCCCGACACGCGTGCCGCCGCGTGGCTCGCCCTGCAGGCACGGCAACACCTGGCCTCGTGAGCCGCGCGGGGCGTCGCGCGCCGCACCAGTTTCTTGACGGGACCGACGACTCTGGGTCAGGCCTTGGAGCCTGCCGCCGCCGCGGCATCCAGGAGGACATCGAGACCCATCATGAAGACCTCGCGGTCCTGCAGCTTCGCCAGCTCGGACCGCGCGGAGGCGACGGCGGGGTAGAGAGCGGCATCGACCCTGCCCATGTCGCCGATCCATTCCCTCTCCTCGGGACCGGACGTGCGGTCGAGGCGTGGGGCGAGCACCAGTGAGGCCGACGTCGCCGACGCGGCGAGCAGGTAGCTGGAGTAGGCGGCGTAGAAGCGGACTGCCGCAGCCTGGTCGAGTCCGGCCCGCAGGAACTGCTGGAGCAGGTGCTCGACGGCAGTCAGCTCTCCGGGACCGTGGGTGGTCAGTGCCAGCGCCTCGGCGCCGATGGAGGGGTACTTCTCGCAGATCTCCATGGTGGCGACAGCCGACTGGCGCAGCTGCTCGCGCCACGACGCAGCGGTGTCGATCCGGCTCGACACCTCGGTCAGCATCCGGTCGAAGGCGCCGCGCACGAGCTCGTCCTTGTCGCGGAAGTGTCGGTACATGGCCGTGGGATCGGCACCGAGAGCGGTCCCCAGGGCGCGGAACGTCAGCGGCTTGCCGTGGGCCGAGAGCTCGAGCACGGCCTGGATGATCACGTCACGATCGAGCTGTGCGCGTCGGCGTACGGGCTGGTCGTTCGTGTCGTGGTCTGCCTGGGATGTCGCCACGGCGAGTCGCTCCTCTGTGGTCTTCGTGGGCTGCGCGTGG
>JBDSPC010000438.1:0-3712 GCA_039914485.1 Nocardioides sp. | reverse complement strand
GTGCTGGACGAGGAAGCAGCCTGTGCAGGTGAACTCGTCGTTCTGCTTCGGGACGACCTCGACGGACAGGGTCTCGTCGGAGAGGTCCGCGCCGGGAAGCTCATACGACTCGGCCAGCTCGGTCTCGTCCTCGTCGATCTTCCCCGAGGTCTTGTCCTGCTCGCCCGAGGTCAGGCGTCGCGCCTCCCGGCTTTCTTCCTTCTGTTCGTCCTCGGTCTTGCGGGATGCGTCGTAGTCGGTGGCCATGGTCGTGTCCTCTCGGGGCGGAGCGCGAATGGTAGACCGAACGCTCTCGCGGTCTGCAATGCCGGCCGCTGATTGCGGTGTGACTGCTCGCAGGCACACTGGCATCCGTGCCGAGACTCGGGCTGGACCTGGAGGACAACGTGGGCCGCATGCCCGTTCTGGTGACCCGGAGCCGGGTCCTCGTTCTCGGGCTTCTCATCGGGTTGGGCGGAACGTTCTTCTACCTGGGCTACATGTGGTTCCTGTCCCCAGTCTCGATACCCGGTTCTCGGTTCGAGCTCTCTGAGCGGGACTTGTGGCAACGCAAGGCCGAGAACCTTCCAGCCATCACCGCACCCATCGGGTTCTTCCTTGTCGGGGCAGCGTCCGTATGGAGGTGGATGACACGACGCAAACACCTCAACTGGCTTGCGTGGCCACTCCTCCTCATCACAGGAGGGTTCGGTGTCCTGTTCGGGTGGGTGTACATCGACGTCCTGACCGACATGCCGTGCCACGAAGAAGACGACGACTGCGGCCCGGCAAATGCGTTCCGCTACGCGCACCAGGTGTTCTACCTACTTCCCATCGCAACCGTGCTCGCAACGGGCCTGTGGCGCAGGCACCACCCCAACGGGCGACGGATCCTGGCCGCCGGGTGCGCCGCCGCCATCGGGGTCATCGCCGCCTACCTCGCCTACTGGCCGGCGAGCGTGTGGGTGCCACCCATCGCTGACAACCTGCGAGCGAACGAGTGCGCCGTCACCTTCGAGAACAATCTCTCCGCGTGTGTCCAGACCCCGGGTTTCGGTGTCGACTGAGGGCTGGACTGCGACCGAACACCGCCGTGGAACGACTGTCCCTACGACACCGCGCATGGGCCAGCACCTGCTGCTATCGAGACGCACCGCGCTGAGTCCGCAACTCGTCGCGCAGTGCGTAGGGCACGGGCAGGTGTCGGTTGGTGAGAGCGCCGGTGTAGGCCTCCAGGGAGCGCACCATCTGAGCCCGGGCGCTGTCCAGGGCCGCGGGGCCATGGTTGGCATGCCGCTCACGGGCGAGCTCCGATCGAGCCCGGATGACCTGGTTGAGGAGCGTGTGGAGGGGAACATCTGCCGGCGCGCTGGTGGCTGTCAATCCCCTCGATCTCCTCTCGGGCGGTCGAGAGCCAGTTGGTGGCTCCGCGACGACGTTGTCCACAGTACGCCGCCGCCTACTGCGCGTCCGGGAATCCCTGTTGGCGCCAGGCTTCGTAGGTCACCACGGCGGCCGAGTTGGACAGGTTCAGCGACCTGCGGCCTGGGAGCATGGGGATCCGGATCTGCTCGGTGACGCGGGCGTTGCCCAGCACCTCGTCGGAAAGTCCGGTCGGTTCCGGCCCGAAGAGCAGCACGTCGCCCGGGCGGAACGCGATGTCGGTGTACCACTTGGTCGCCCTGGCCGTGAAGGCGAAGACCCGCGAGGACGCCAACGCCGAGCTGGCCAGCGCGGCGTCGAGGTCGGGGTGCACCACTACGGACGCCAGGTCGTGATAGTCCAGTCCCGCGCGCTTCAGCTTGGGCTCCGAGAGGTCGAAGCCGAGCGGTTCGACCAGGTGGAGGGTGGCCCCGGTGCCGGACACCATCCGGATCGCGTTGCCGGTGTTGGGCGGGATGCGGGGCTCGAGGAACATCACATGGAACACATCGCACCCACCACCTGCAACCCGAGCGGACCTGCCTGGGCCGCTGCTCGCCGTACGAACCCGATGGTCGGCGTGGTGCCGCCCTCCGACAACGAGGCGCACAGCTCCACCCGGTCGGCACCGCCGAGGCGCGCGGCCGCCGTGCCGCCGACGTCGTTGACGCAGACCTCCACCACGATCGGGCGTGGGCGTTCGGGCACCGGGGACCTCCCTTTCGCTGAAGCAGTTGACCCATGATGGTGGCATGAGCTCGCGGCCCTCCCGCGCATCGCCGAGTGCGGCACCCGCGCCGCGGTCAGGAGGTCCTCGACGCGTGGGACTTCTGGCAGCCCGGCTGCTCGCTGACTGACCGCGACGAATGGATCGGCGTCCTGCAGGTGCGCGGCATCGCCCGCCATGCGCCGCCGGTCCTGCTCGAGGGCACGGTGATCGCAGTCGTCGACTCCCCCGACAACCTCGAGGTGGTGGTCGCTACCCCCTCGGTCGACGTGATCGTCACCCGCGTCCGCCGCCCCTTCCACCTCGAGTCCGACTTCACCCGCCTCGGGCTCGACCCGCGTCGGGCCGACCTGGTCGTCGTGAAGATCGGCTACCTGGAGCCGGAGCTGTTCGACATGGCGGCCGCCTGGCGGATGGCGCTGACGCCGGGCGGCGTCGACCAGGACCTCGTGCGGCTCGCGCCGTACTCCTCCCGAGCAGCAGTCAGCGCAGTGCGTACGTCGCGAGCGAGACGGCAACGTAGTGCGAGGCGAACGCCAGGATCGTGAAGGAGTGGAACACCTCGTGGAAGCCGAACCACTCGGGCCTGGGGTTCGGCCTCTTGAGCCCGTAGACCACGCCACCCAGCGTGTAGAGCACTCCCCCGAGCACGACGAGGGCCAGCGTCGCGACGGCGACGGGCGTGCTCAGGCGCTCGGCGCCGTCGAGGAAGTCGGGGATGAAGAACAGCGCGAACCACCCGAGCCCGATGTAGATCGGCGTGTAGAGCCAGCGCGGAGCGCCGGTCCAGAAGACGCGGAAGAGCACGCCGAGAAGGGCCCCTCCCCAGATGCCCGAGAGCAGCCAGACCCGCGCGCTCCCGTCCAGCAGCAGCATGGCGAACGCCGTGTAGGTGCCGGCGATGAGGATGAAGATGTTCGAGTGGTCGAGTCGGCGCAGCAGCGCCCAGACGGCCGGTTGCCATGTGCCGCGGTGATAGATCGCCGAGACGCCGAAGAGCAGCAGGGCCGAGGCGATGAAGACCGCGGAGCCTACCTTCGTCCCCGTCGACGGGGACAGCGTGACCAGGACGATCCCGGCGGCCAGCACGAAGGGGATCGACCCCGCGTGCAGCCACCCGCGCAGCCGTGGCTTGAGCTCGGCCATCTTGTCGGCCATCACGAGCAGGGCGGCGTCGTGGTCCAGGAACTTGCTCACGGGCGTCATCCTTGCTGATCGACGGTCACACGAACGGGCGGCCCAGCTTCGCGTGTCGGTTGACGTCCTTGTAGAGCAGGTAGCGGAAGCGACCGGGACCACCGGCGTAGCAGGCCTGCGGACAGAACGCGCGCAGCCACATGAAGTCTCCCTCCTGCACCTCGACCCAGTCGTTGTTGAGGAGATAGACCGCCTTGCCCTCGAGGACGTAGAGCCCGTGCTCCATCACGTGCGTCTCCGGGAAGGGGATCACTCCACCGGGCTCGAAGTTGACGATGTTGACGTGCATGTCGTGGCGCACGTCGAGCGGATCGACGAAGCGCTGCGTGGTCCAGGCGCCGTTGGTGCCCGGCATCTCCCCAGCCGGTACGGCGCCCTCGTCGGTCA
>JBDSPC010000419.1:0-12534 GCA_039914485.1 Nocardioides sp. | reverse complement strand
ATCGGTGTAGTCGGCGGCGCGCGTGTCGACGCCGAGAGCGGCCAGGTCGGCGATGGCGTCGGTGTTGCGGGCCGTGGCGACGACGTCGGAGGCAGCCACGCCACGCTCGAGCAGGGCCTGCACGGCGAGGCGGCCGAGGTGTCCGCTGGCGCCGGTGACGAGATAGGTGGTCATGGTGAATCCTTCGGGTTGGAGGGCTTGTCGCTTTCCCCAACGAACGGCCTTCCCGCTAACTTCCCATTGGGTAGTACCCACTTTGAAGTAAGGTACCTACATGAAGGTGAGTAACAACCTCCGCGAGTTCTATCCCGACGGCGTCTTCCCGGCGGCGTGCGGGAGCCGGGTGCTGCTCGACCACGTGACGAGCAAGTGGGGCGTGCTCGTCCTGCTCGCCCTCTCCGAGGGCGAGCCGTTGCGCTGGAGCGAGCTGCGCCGTCGGGCGCAGGGCGTCAGCGAGAAGATGCTCGCCCAGACGCTGCGCACCCTGGCCGAGGACGGTCTGGTCCATCGCGACGCGCGTCCGGTCGTCCCGCCACACGTGGAGTACTCCCTGACCGAGCCGGGGGAGCAGCTCGCCGCCCACCTCGTCCCGCTGATGGAGTGGGTCGCCGGGCATGTCGGGGACCGTCCGACGTCGTGACGTGTGACCGGGCCAACGCGCGCGAGCGCGTGCCTTTCGCACCGCACGGCCCTAGCCTTGCCCAGTGCCCCCCATCTCCCGCGAAGCCCCGATCGGGATCTTCGACTCCGGCTTCGGTGGGCTGACAGTGGCGCGGTCGGTGATCGACCAGCTGCCGCACGAATCCATCCGTTACGTCGGCGACACCGCGCGCCAGCCATACGGCGCCAAGCCGATCAGCGAGGTGCGCGAATACGCTCTCGAGTGCCTCGACCACCTCTACGCCGAGGGAGTCAAGGCGCTGGTCATCGCGTGCAACTCGGCGAGCGCGGCCATGCTCCGTGACGCACGTGAGCGCTACGACGTACCCGTCGTCGAGGTGATCCTGCCCGCCACCCGGCGCGCCGTCGCGGCCTCCCGCAACGGCAAGATCGGCGTCATCTGCACCCGCGCGACCGCGGAGTCGATGGCCTACGACGACGCCTTCGCCGCCGCTCCGCACGTCGAGCTCAGCACGCGCGCGTGCCCCCGCTTCGTCGACTTCGTCGAGCAGGGCGTGACCGGCGGCAGCGAGCTCATCGACGTGGCCCACGAATACCTCCAGCCGCTCGTCGACGCGGGCGTCGACACGCTCGTGCTCGGCTGCACGCACTACCCGCTGCTCACCGGCGTGATCTCGCTCGTGATGGGCGACGGCGTCACGCTGGTCAGCTCGGCCGAGGAGTGCGCCAAGGACGTCTACAAGCTGCTGGTGCGCACCGACCTGATGCGCGAGGACGGCGAACCGACCTACTCCTTCGCCACCACCGGCAACCCGGACGACTTCGAGACGGTCGGTCGCCGCTTCCTCGGCTCCGAGCTGCTCGGCGCCTCCCAGTTCGCGGGCGGTCTGTCATGAGCACCCCACGACGTTCTTCTCCGCCGCTTCGCTCCCCCGAACAACGCCGCGGGGACCCCGCATGAACACCCGGCTCACGGTCGTCGGCTGCTCGGGCTCCTACCCCGGCCCCGAGTCGCCCGCGAGCAGCTACCTCCTCGAGGCGGAGCAGGACGGTCGTACGTTCCGGATCCTGCTGGACCTCGGCAACGGCTCGCTCGGCCACCTGCACCGGTACGCCGATCCGCTGACCATTGACGCGGTGTTCCTGAGCCACTTGCACGCCGACCACTGCCTCGACATGTGCGGCTACTACGTCATGCGCAAGTACCACCCGACCGGGCCGCAGCCGCGGATCCCCGTGTGGGGGCCGCCGGACGCGCCCGGCCGGCTCGCCCGCGCCTACGACCTGCCGCTCGACCCGGGGATGACCGAGGAGTTCGACTTCCACCCGCATGCCGGCCCCGTGCAGGTCGGACCGTTCCTGGTCGAGACCGTCGGCGTCGTACACCCCGTCGACGCCTTTGCCCTGAAGGTCACTGTCGGCGGTCGCGCGCTCGTCTACAGCGGTGACACGGGTCCCTGCAAGGAGCTCACGGATCTTGCGGCTGGGGCCGACCTGCTGCTGTGCGAGGCGTCCTTCCGCGACGGCGTCGACAACCCGCCCGACCTGCACATGACCGGCTCCGAGTGCGGCACCACCGCCACCGACGCCGGAGTCGGCCGGCTCGTGCTCACCCACATCCCGCCGTGGCACGACCCGCAGGTCGCGTACGCCGAAGCGCGCACCACCTGGACCGGCCAGCTCGACCTCGCCGTTGCCGGGATGGTCATCGACCTCTGAGGGGTCGGCTCTGACCAGACCTGCGTCGTGCACGACCATCGCGATCTGCACGCGATTGGTCGACTCGAGCTTGTCGAACAGCCGCGAGACGTGCGCCTTGACCGTGGGGATCGAGAGGTAGAGCTCGCCGGCGATCTCCGCGTTGCTCAGCCCGCGCCCCACACAGATCGCTACCTCGCGTTCGCGCAGGGTGAGGGCGGCCATCCGCACCTCGGCGGACGCCGAGCGGTCGAGCGGCTGGGTCAGGCGCATCTGCTCCAGCACCGTGCGGGTGACCGAGGGCGAGAGGATCGCCTCGCCGTCCGCCACGCGGCGTACGGCGGTGACGATCTCCGCCGGCGGGGTGTCCTTGAGCAGGAACCCGTCGGCGCCGGCCGCGACGGCGGCGAAGACGTAGTCGTCGGCGTGGAAGGTCGTCAACACGATTACCGAGGGCGCGTGCCGGAGCTGCAGGAGGGCCTTGGTGGCCTCGAGGCCGTTCATCACCGGCATCCGGATGTCCATCAGCACGACATGGGGGCGTTCGCGCTCGACCATCGTCAGTGCCTCGGCGCCGTCGCCCGCCTCGCCGACGAGGACCAGGTCGGGCTGGCCGCCCAGCATCAGGGACAGCGCGGACCGGACGAGCGGGTCGTCGTCGACCACGAGCACCCTGATCGTCTTCGTCGCCGCCTTCATGCGGTCCACGGTATCGACCCCCGCAGCACGAACACCGAGCCCTCGCGGCCGTGCACGAGGGTGCCGCCGCGCAGCTCCGCGCGCTCGGCCAGGCCGACCAGGCCCAGCCCGGCGCCCGGGGTCGACCCGGCCGCGAAGCCGAGCGGGTTGCGGATCAGCACGTCGATCCCGTGCTCCGGCGACCCGCTGAGCGCGATGCTCACCCGGGCACCCGGGGCGTGCTTGGTGGAGTTGGTGAGCCCCTCCTGGATGATCCGGTAGAGGGCGCGGCCGACGACGTCGGGCACGGCGTCGACCGACCGGTCGACCCGGTCGCTGAACTCGACGTGCAGGCCGTGGTCGCGGGACTCCGTGATCAGGGCGGCGATGTCGGCGTACGTCGGTTGCGGCCCCTCGACCAGTTCGCCGGTCACCTCGTCGCGGAGCACCCCGAGCACCCCGCGCAGCTCGTGGATCGCCTCGTTGGACTTGCCCTGGATCACGCCCAGGCCGTCGCGGAGCTGGTCGGCGGCCAGGTCGTCGCGGAAGGCCAGCGCGCCCGCCTGCATGGAGATCTGGGTGATCCGGTGTGCGAGCACGTCGTGCATCTCGCGCGCGATCCGCTCCCGCTCCTGGCTGCGACCCTGCGCGACTCGGAGCTCCTGCTCCGACTCCGCGCGCGAGGCGCGATGACGCAGGGTCCAGATCAGCTCGCGGCGCGAACCGATGTACATGCCCCAGCCCATCATCGCGCCGTTCGTCACGAGGTTGATCGCCACGGAGACCCAGATGGGTCCGTTGAGCTCGAAGGGGGCGTAGAGCGTGTAGGTCATCGCGCACACGAAGTTGAGCAGGCCGACGCCGATGATCGGCCCGGGCCGACGCTGCGTGGCCATCGAGACCGCGGCGAGGGTGGCCGGGCCGGAGGCAAGGCCCGAGAAGGCGCTCAGGCAGGCGATCGTGGCCGCGATGGCGACCGGCGCCCGGCGGCGGACGACCACCAGCACGAAGGCGACCAGCCCGAGGAGGATCTCGAACCAGAAGATCATCCGGTGCCGGGTCCACTCCGCCTCGACGGCCTGCGACCAGATGAGCAGGGAGAAGACGAGGCAGATGGTCAGGCGCCACGCCTGGCCGGCCAGCGTCAGCTCGGGCCGGGTCTCCTCCGCGCGCGGGCGCCGATCCGGACCATCCATGGGGCAAGGCTATGCGTAGCCTCCCCTACTTAAGTAGGGGCCGGGTCGAGCCCTGCGACCGATGTCCGGGGCGCTGGCGGCCGACAGGCTGGGGCGCATGATTCAGGTGACCTCTCTCACCAAGCAGTACGGCGCCTTCACCGCCGTCCGGGATGTGACGTTCACCTGCCGCCCCGGCCGGGTGACCGGATTCCTCGGGCCCAACGGTGCCGGCAAGACGACCACGATGCGGGTGATGGTCGGCCTGACGCCGGCCACGGCGGGTGAGGTCACGATCGGTGGTCACCACTACCGCGACATCCCCAACCCGGGCCGCCACGTCGGCGTGCTCCTCGATGCCTCCGCGCAGCACGCCGGACGTACGGGCCGAGAGGTGCTGACGCTCGGCGCCAAGCAGATGGGGCTGCCGGCCTCGCGGGTCGACGAGATGCTCGCCCTGGTGAGCCTGTCCGACCTCGAGTCGACGCGCCGGCTCCGCAACTACTCCCTCGGCATGCGCCAGCGCCTCGGCATCGCGCACGCCCTCCTCGGCGACCCGTCGGTGCTGATCCTCGACGAGCCCGCCAACGGCCTCGACCCGGCCGGCATCCGCTGGATGCGCGGGCTGCTCAAGGACTATGCCGACCGTGGCGGCACTGTGCTGCTCTCCAGCCACCTCCTCAACGAGGTCGAGCTGGTCGCCGACGAAATGATCCTGATCGGCCGCGGCCAGATCGTCGCGAGCGGGACCAAGCAGGAGCTGCTCGCGGGTCGCGCCGGGGGAGCCACGCACGTCACCGCACTCGACATCGCGTCGCTGTCGACCGCGCTCGAGGCCAGCGGCTATGCCGTCTCGGCCGCCGGCGACGGGCTCCGGGTCGAGACCGACCCCGTCCACGTGGGTCAGGTCGCAGCCGACAAGCAGATCGTCCTGACCGACCTCCGGCCCGCCGAGGGCGGCCTGGAGAACCTGTTCCTCGAGCTCACCTCTGACACCCAGCGCGAGAGCATCACCGCCGAAGGAGTCTCGGTATGAGCGCCGTCGTTGCAGGCCCGTCACCCACGATCGACACCTCCTCGACCCCGCAGGTGCCGTTCAGTCGGCTCGTGTCGGTCGAGCTGCGGAAGATGTGGGACACCCGCGCCGGGTTCTGGTTGCTGGCCGTCACCGGCGGGCTGCTCGTGCTGGCCATGGGCATCACGCTGCTCGTGGTGGCGCTCGACGACGACGTCCGCGTCTCGGCCAACGCGTTCTCCCAGATCATGACGATCCCGGTCTCCCTGCTCGTCCCGGTGCTGGCCATCACCAGCATCACCAGCGAGTGGAGCCAGCGCACCGGCCTGGTGTCCTTCACGCTCGAGCCGCACCGGATGCGCGTCGTGTGGGCGAAGTTCGCGACGGTCCTCATCCTGGCCCTGGCCACCATCGCCCTGGCGATCGTCCTCGGTGCGATCGGCACCTTGCTCTCCTCGGCGATCACCGGCACCGACGCGGTGTGGAACCTCGAGGCCGGGACGTTTGCCTGGAGCATCTTCCAGCAGATGGCCTACTTCACGATGGCCTTCGCCTTCGGCCTGGTCTTCCTCAGCTCGCCGGCCTCGATCGCCATCTACTACGTCGTGTCCCTGCTGCTGCCGTTCATGGTCTACGGCACCCTCTACGCCTTCTTCGACTGGGCCAAGGACGTCATCCCGTGGATCGACTTCGGCTTCGCGGTCGGGCCCTACGTCGGCCAGGGGCCGGACCCGAGTGTCGAGACGTCGGCCACCACGCTCCTGCAGGTCATCGTCACGTTCACCATCTGGATCGTGCTGCCGTTCGTCTTCGGCCTGCGCCGGGTGACGAGGGCCGAGCTCAAGTAGCTCCCACTGACTGGCCCCCCACGGGGGAGGGGCCAACCCGAGCCGGGTCCGGTCTTCCACGGGGATGACCGGGCCCGGCTGGCATTTCTCGACTCACTAGGGTGCGGGGCATGACGAATCACGCCGCCCCGCTCCGCGCCGACGGTCGCGCCGACGACCAGCTCCGCCCGATCACCATCACCCGCAACTGGCTCGACCACGCGGCCGGCTCGGTGCTCATCGAGTTCGGCGGCACCAAGGTCCTGTGCTCGGCGTCCGCCACCGAAGGTGTGCCGCGCTGGCGCAAGGGCTCGGGCCTGGGCTGGGTGACGGCGGAGTACGCCATGCTGCCCGCCTCCACGAACACCCGCTCCGACCGCGAGTCGGTCAAGGGTCGCATCGGCGGGCGTACGCACGAGATCTCGCGCCTCATCGGCCGCTCGCTGCGCGCGATCATCGACTACGAAGCGCTCGGCGAGAACACGATCGTCCTCGACTGCGACGTGCTCCAGGCCGACGGCGGCACCCGCACCGCGTCGATCACCGGTGCGTACGTCGCCCTCGCGGACGCCGTCGCACAGCTGCGTTCCACCGGCGCGCTGAAGGGCGAGCCGCTCACCGGCTCCGTCGCCGCCGTCAGCGTGGGCATCATCGACGGCGTCCCGCGCCTCGACCTGCCCTACGAGGAGGACGTGCGCGCCGAGACCGACATGAACGTCGTGATGACCGGCACCGGCTCCTTCGTCGAGGTGCAGGGCACCGCCGAGGGCGCGGCCTTCGACCGGGCCGAGCTGGACGCCCTGCTCGACCTCGGGGCCTTGGGCTGCGCCGAGCTGACCACGCTCCAGCAGGAGGCACTCGCCCGATGAGGGTCTTCCTGGCCTCGCGCAACGCCAAGAAGCTGGTCGAGATGCAGCGCATCCTGGCCCAGCACGTCGACGGGGTGGAGGTCGTCGGGCTCGACGACGTGGAGCACTACGACGAACCGGTCGAGGACCAGCCGACGTTCGAGGGCAACGCCCTGCTCAAGGCCCGCGCCGGGTTCGCAGCCACCGGGATGCCGACGATCGCCGACGACAGCGGGCTGTGCGTCGCCGCGCTGAACGGCATGCCGGGGGTGCTGTCGGCTCGCTGGTCCGGCCCTCCCAAGTCGGATGACCGCAACAACGAGCTCCTGCTCGCCCAGCTCAGCGACGTACCGGACGAGAGGCGGGACGCCTGGTTCGAGAGCGCCGTGGCGTTCGTGGGTGCCGACGGGGGAGAGCTCGTGGAGCACGGCCGGATGTCCGGTCGGATCATCCATGCTCCTCGCGGCACCGGCGGCTTCGGCTACGACGTCATCTTCGTCGCCGACGAGCACGCCGAGGCCGACCTGACCTCCGCCGAGCTCGACCCGGCCGAGAAGGACCGGATCTCGCACCGCGGCCACGCGTTGCGTGCCCTCGCGCCCCGGATCGCCGAGTCGCTCGCCTGATCAGGCGGCGACGGACTCCCGTGCTGCGCCGACCCTCTTGCTGACGAACATCCCCCACAGCGCGGCCAGGGGGAACATCAGCAGCCCGTAGACGGCGGCGGGGACGGCGATCTCGGCTTCCTTGAGGACGTTCTCCGCCACGAAGATCGCCAACGTCGCGTTGTGGACGCCGATCTCGAACGACGAGGCGATGGCCTGGCTCTCGACGACGCCGAAGGCGCGCGGGACGAGGAAACCGATGACGAGGCTGATCGAGCAGAAGAGCACGGCGGCCAGGCCCACCTCGGCCAGGTATTCGCCGACGTTGTCCTTCTCGCCGGCCAGGATGCCGAGGACGAGCACGGCCAGGATGATGGCCGAGGCGATCCGCACCGGCTTGTCCATCCGTTGCGCGAAGCCGGGGCTCTTGGCCCTGACCAGCATGCCGATCCCCACGGGGATCAGGATCAGCGCGAAGACCTTCACCACTTCGGCCAGCGGCATGGTCACGTTGTCGCTCTGGTCGAAGTAGTTGATCGCGAGGTTGGTGATGACCGGGAGGGTGGCGATCGCGATGATGGAGTTGATCGCGGTCAGCGTGATGTTCAGGGCCACGTCGCCGCGGAACAGGTGGCTGAACAGGTTGGCGGTCGTGCCGCCGGGGCTGGCCGAGAGCAGGAGCAGGCCGATGCCGAGGAACGGCGGCAGGTCGAAGAGCACCACGATGCCGAAGCAGATCGCCGGCAGCACGATGAGCTGGCAGACCAACGCGACGAGCACCGCTCTGGGGTGCTTGCCCACCCGCCGGAAGTCCGCGGGCGTCAGGTCGAGGCCCAGCCCGAACATGATGATGGCGAGGGCGATCGGCAGCCCGATCTCGGTCAGCGCGGAGTCCATGGACGGACCCTAGCGACGCGTGAGCGCTGTTTGTGCTGAATGTGCTTTGTGCCGAAGGGGGGACTTGAACCCCCACGCCCGAAGGCACAGGTTCCTAAGACCTGCGTGTCTGCCAGTTCCACCACTTCGGCAAGGGCGTCAGCCTACGAGGTGGCCGTGTCGTGGGCCGAGTCAACCTTTGTGTGTCGGGCCCCGAGTTGCCCGGACGGCTCCTGGCCAGTTGCCCGGATCCCCGCCGAGGTTGCGAGGCGGCCCTAGACTGGGTGTAGTCCCCGGTACGCCCGGGTGCAGGGGTGCTCAGAGGATCCGATGGCTGTCTCGGGGCAGACGGCAGAGGCGGAACCCGTATGGCGACCACGAAGTCGGCGACAGCAGGTCGGGGCGCCCTGCCCGCCGAGCTGACCAGCTTCGTGGGGCGCCGGCGCGAGCTGGCCGAGACCAGGCGACTGCTGGCCAGCAGCCGCCTGCTGACGCTGACCGGGCCCGGTGGGGTCGGCAAGACCCGGCTGGCGCTGCGGATGGCAACCGAGGTCCGGCGTACCTTTCCCGACGGCGTGTGGTTCGTCGAGCTGGCCGCCCTGCACGATCCTCAGCTGTTGCCCCACGCCGTGGCCAACGTCCTCGAGCTGCGCCAGATCTCGGCCGACCCCACGGCCGACCTCGCGGCGTACCTGGAGGAGAAGCGACTGCTGGTGGTGCTCGACAACTGTGAGCACCTCACCGACGCCTGCGCCGTGCTGGTCAGCAAGCTGCTGGCCGCGGCCCCCGACCTGCGCATCCTCGCCACCAGCCGGCACGTCCTGGGCGTCGAGGGCGAGCAGATCCACTCTGTGCCTCCCCTGTCCTTCCCGGAAGGTGACACGGACCCAAGCGCCAGCGAGGGCACCCACTACGAGTCCGTGAGGCTCTTCCAGGAGCGCGCGGCAGCAGTCATCCCGGGATTCGAGATCGTGGACAGCAACCGGGCCGCGGTCGTCGAGCTGTGCCGCAGGCTCGACGGCGTGCCCCTCGCGATCGAGCTCGCGGCAGTGTGGCTGCGGATCCTCTCACCGGCCCAGGTCCTCGATCGCCTCGAGGACCGCTTCCGGCTGCTCACCAGCGGCCGGCGCGCGGGCCCGGCCCGGCAGCAGGCGCTGGAGGCCACGGTCGGCTGGAGCTACGACCTCTGCTCGCCTGCCGAACAGCTGCTCTGGGCGCGACTTTCTGTCTTCTCGGGAGGCTTCGACCTCGAAGCCGCCGAAGAGGTGTGTTCCGGTGACGAGATCGTCCGCGCCGAGGTCCTCAGCCTGGTCGCGAGCCTGGTCAACAAGTCCATCATCGTCCGACGGCAGGCCACCGAGCACACCACAGCCTGGTACCAGATGCTGGAGAGCATCCGGCAGTACGGCGCCGAACGACTCACTGACGAGGACGAGGCGCGGGCGTTGCGGGTCCGCCACCGGGACTACTACCGCTCCCTGGCCAGCCGGTTCGCAGCCGAGGGCTTCGGCCCTCAACAGGCCGACTGGTTCATCAGGCTGCGGCGGGAGTCGGGCAACGTGCGCGAGGCCATCGAGTTCTGTCTCGCCGACCCCCACGAAGCAGTGGCGGCCCTCGAGATCACCACAGCCATCTGGAACTTCTGGTTCGCCGGGTTCATCCGCGAGGGTTACCGCCACCTGACCCAGGCCCTCGACCTGGCCACCGAGCAGACCAGTGTCCGGGCCCACGGGCTGTGGGCGGCCAGCTACCTGGCCATGTTCGCGACCGACTTCGAGCGCAACGCCACGATGCTGGCCGAGTGCGTCGAGATCGCCGCGGGGCTCGATGACGACCTGCTCCAGGCTCGCATCAAGGAGTGCCAGGGACAGGCGACGCTCTACCAGGGGGACCTACCGGGCGCCATCGAGCTGCTGGAACAGGCCCGCAGGGAGTTCCAGGCACTCGGGAACGCCCTCGGGGAGTTCGACACGTTGATCCTGCTCACCGCTTGCACCTTCTTCCTCGACGATCCCAGGGCCACCGAGTTCAGCCAGCAGGCCCTGGCCATGGCAGAGCAGCACGACGCCCAGTCGTCGATGGGCTACGGGTTCTGGAGCGTCGGCATCGCGCACTGGCGCGCGGGGCAGTTCTCGGAGGCGACCCGTTCGCTGCGCAGGTCGGTCAGGTTGTTCCTGCCGATGCACGACCTGACGGGCGTCAGCTTCGGGGTCCAGTCGCTCTCCTGGTGCGCCGCCTTCGCCGAGCCCGGCGAGCGGTCGGCTCGACTGCTCGGGGCGGCCCAGGCCGTCTGGAGGACGAGCGGCGCAAAGGTCGACGAGACGAACGCCTACAGCGTGTTCGACCAGAGGTCCGAGGACGCGCTGCGAGCGGCCATGGGCTCCTCCGCCCTCGACTCCCTGAGGTTCGAAACCGCGTTCGCGGAGGGCGCGGCGTACTCCTTCGACCAGGCGGTGTCGCTCGCGCTGGACGAGGACGGCGATGCGGAACGATCCGGGACGACCGTTGCTCCGACCCGGTCCGGAGGCAGGGCTCCCGGTGGTTTGACCAGGCGGGAGAGCGAGATCGCCGGGCTGCTTGCCGAGGGTCTGAGCAACAAGGAGATCGCGGGCCGCCTCGTCATCTCCCAGCGCACGGTCGAGACCCACGTCGACCACATTCTGGGCAAGCTGGGCATCACCTCCCGTGCCCACGTCGCCGCCTGGGTGGTCGAGCAGTCGGGCCCGCTGACTACGTAGGCGGATATAGGTAGTCATCTCAGTACCTCTTCGGATGCCGGGAGCCGGCACAGGTGTGAGAGTCGACACAACGCCGTTCCCCACCATTCGAGGACCCCCCCCGGATGTCCACCTTCGCCGCCGCCGCTGCTCCGCCCCCGAGCAGCTGCGATCGGTCGGGTGGCCACTTCGACTGGTGGCGGAACGGCGTCATCCACCAGGTGCACGTGAGCAGCTTCCAGGAGATGTCATGAGCAACCACCCGCGGCCGCTGCTGCTCGGCTACATCCGTGCCGACGTGCTCAAGAGCCGCACCGAGCTCCCCCTGGTGGAGGCCCAGCTACAGGCATTCGCCCATCGCGAGGAGTTCAGCCTCGGGACCGTCTACGTGGAGAGCGGCTGCAACCGGGGCGCATTTCACGCGCTGATGGCGCAGGTCAGCCGCGACTCCGCCTGGGGGATCGTTGTCCCGGACCTTCGCCACATAGGCGTCGTCGAGCAGGTCGTCCTGACCACGCACGAGGCCGGTGCCCGGACGGGCGTCCTCGTGGCCAACGTGTCCCCCCGTGCCGGCGGACCTGGCGCCGTTCATCCTGAGCGTCAGGTCTGCCGTTCCACCGAGAGCTGATGACCGACGCACTCACGCGTCGACGCAGCTCGAGATCCTCGGGTCAGGTCACCCGTTCGAGGCGAGGCCCAGATCCCTGCGCAGCTTGGCGACGTGACCGGTGGCCTTGACGTTGTACTGCGCCAGCTCGATTTTGCCGTCCTCGTCGATCACGAAGGTCGAGCGGAGGACGCCCTCCACCGTCTTGCCGTACAGCTTCTTCTCTCCGTACGCCGCAAAGGACTTGTGCACGTCCAGCGACTCGTCGGAGAGCAGGGTGAGAGTGAGCTGGTCGCGCTCGCGGAACTTCGCCAGCTTGGCGGGCTTGTCCTTTGACACGCCCAGGACCTCGTAGCCCGCGCCCTTCAAGGAATTGAGGGACTCGCTGAAGTCGCACGCCTGCTTGGTGCAGCCGGGCGTCATCGCGGCCGGGTAGAAGTAGACGATCACCTTGCGACCGCGGAGGTCGGAGAGGGTGACCTCGTCGCCGGCGTCGTTGGTGAGCGTGAAGTCGGGGGCGGTGTCGCCGGGGGACAGGCGGTCGGTCATCTCGGTCCTGTTCGTTCGGAGGGGAAACTGCTACCAATCCGACTGGTTGGTTGTTGCGAACTACCTGCAATAAGGTGAATTCGAGTCACCGATATACAACCACCACGGAGGTCAGTGACATGCACGTCCCCGACGGATTCCTCGACGCACCGACGTCGCTCGCGACCGGAGCCGTCGCCGTGGCAGGCGTCGCCATCGCCCTGCGCGGGGCCCGGCGCGAGCTGGATGACCGCACCGCGCCGATGGCCGGGCTCGTCGCGACCTTCGTCTTCGCCGGGCAGATGATCAACTTCCCCGTCGGTGCAGGCACCAGCGGCC
>JBDSPC010000398.1:0-6212 GCA_039914485.1 Nocardioides sp. | reverse complement strand
GAGCGCTTCGGGAGGTAGGTAGGAGGCGCAGCGGTAGGCGTGCTCGAGACCGGAGTCGGGCATCCGTTTGATGAGGTACTTGTCGGGGCCGATCCTGGCGACGTACGTGGCGACGCCGTCGGGGCGGCACACGTACAGGGGGCGGACCCGGTCTGTGTGCGCGGCCGCGAGGAGCTGCTGCGCGTCGGCGGTGTTGGTGTGGGTGATCCGTTGGCCATAGAGCTCGAAGGTCTGCGGGTCACCGGCGCGTTCATTGGTGTGCTCAGTGCGGGCTGATACCGGGGCACTGTGTGTGGCAGTCATGCTCGGAAAGGCAACGGCCCGCTGCGCGGATCGGACTCTCGCAAACGCCCGGTGGGTGCCCACCATGCAGTTTTCCCGCATGGCCGACCTGCGGCCCGGTTGGGTGCCCTCCCTCGTGAGGGCAGGTGGTGAGCCATGGCATGGGTGCTGCGGCCGCCCTCCTGTCCGATCCAGCTGCCGGGCGGTTGCTTCTCCGGGCATGGCAATGACTTGTTCCGCAAGGCACACGGTTGGCAAGCTGCGATGACTGTCGCGACTTATGGCGAACATGCCGAGAACGCGGCCCAAGCCCTCAACGCCCTGATCCGCGCTGACGTGATCCCGGCGGACGAGCGCGCGGTCGACCAACTGCTCCACTGCCGGGAGGCCGTGGTCGACGCGCTCCGTCAGCGGCTTTATGACCTCGGTCAGGACAGCTGGTACTCACGTCCCGACCACCTGCGGGCCAAGACCGCGAAGCCGATCCTGGCCGGACTGGACGCGAAGCTTGCAAACCTGGTGGACGCCATCGCCTTTGGGCTGCCCACGCTGCCCCTCGACGAGCACCGCTCCTCCTCGGACTACCTCACGCCCGCCTCGGACGATCCGACGGTAGAGGTGTGGCGAGTGGCAGCGGTCGAACTCATGTCTGCCTCGCACGCATTGTCGGCGGCCGAGGAACAGCCGTGGCGCACCGATCCGGGGGCCGGCTGGTGGGTGTTGCGCGATGCCGCCGTGGCGCTCGAAGCCGTCTTGGTGCTTGACTCCCGCCTCGAGGAGGTCGGACTGCTGGCCGAGCATCAGCGGCCGGACTTCGCGATGGGGTTGGACGAGAAGCGCCTGGTGCTCTCCCAGACCGCTCGGGTGGCGACCTGGCATGCCACGAGCGCGATCCCCGAGGAAGCCACCCCGAGGCTGCAGCCGCGAGCCCTGTCGACCGTGGTGCAGCCGGTCTCGATGGTGTCCACGCCCGCTGATCTGGCGGCCGCGCAACAGCGACTTTCTCGGTTCCTGCGTCCGCTCTCGGCCAGTGACGTGTTCTATGCCGAGGAGCCGGAGATCAGTGCCGACTCCGCACGGCAGATCACGGCGGGCCAACTCTCTCTTTGCCAGGCCTTCGCGAAGGCCTCCGACCTGTCGACCGAGACCAGCGTCTTCGGCGCGTTCTTCACCGAGCGCTCCGAGGTACTGGAGGCGTTGCAGCCCCAACTCAGGCACCTCGCCGACGTGAAGGCCGACAAGGAGCCCAACATGCGCCGCTACTGGCAGCAGAGCGAGCTCACGACCGCTGTTGCCCGGATGGAAAGGCGCCGCGTGCCGATCCGGCTGCACCCCACGCAGATGGCCGAGCTGGCTAGGGCAACACACGAAGTGACCCACAATTTGGGCAAGGGGCTGCGTCGGGAACTGCTGCGTAACAACAGCAACCTGGTCGACGCTCACCCCCGCCACCAGGACGGCCCGGTCCGCGTCGGCAGGAACTCACGGTTGGAGACCACGCTGACCGACCTTGTCAACATGCCCGCTCCCAACCCGCCGGCGGCCCGATTCAGCACCCCGCTCCAGCGGGCGGCTCTCCAGCAGGCCTTGAATCTGACGCTGTCCTCATCCGCGCGGACGCCGACGCCGTTCCCCGCCGCTCGTGCCGCGGCGTACGGCGCCCCGGCCATCTGACCTGAAGGATGAGGAGAGCCGTGAGTGTCGACCGTACATCCGGACCGAGCCTCACAGCAGCCTACAAATGTCCACGTTCGTACACATTAGTATTTGTCTACGAACGTGGGCGGTATAGGGCTTTTGAGGCTGTGGCAAGGCTTGAGTGCTGACCCTGCGTCAGTCATGGGCAGCGCTGGACGGTCGACGACCAGTCGCGTAGGCAGTCCAGCGCCGACCGAGTTCTTCAACGCGTTTGCGGTTTGTCGTCCACAGCACGACTCGACCCACGCCACGCCGTTGACCGCGGGGATGGTCGGCAATGACTAAATCGAGGTCTTCTAGCACCGCCAGGTGACGAAGGATTCGACTGTGATCCACGCCGACCGCGTCCGCCAACTCCCGCGTGCTCATTGCCCCCGACGAAAGATGGCGAAGCATTTCGGTCCGCGCGCTATTGCCGATCGCGCTGATGATCGCCAACACCTCCGCGGGCATCGTTGGCGGCTTGGACAGTCGAGGCACGGGTCGCATTGTGCCGGACGTCTTGGCGCGCCGTAGCTTCCAAAGACTGCCATAAGCGCCGTTCTTGTGTCATTCTCAAGTATGAAGCAGCGCCAACTCCGCTAGATACGTGCGCTGGGAAGTGTCCGATCCGGCCCGCCCACGGTTGCCTTCATCAGTTAGAACGTCAGCGCGGCAGGGAAGGACTTGAAGGTGAACGGCCCACCAAATGCCCGAATCATGGGGGCGACCCAGGCGCACCCGAGCGTCTACTCTTTTAGCAACTGTCGCCTACTCGGGGAGGCATGGTCCATGCTTGCCACCACCTTTCGCCGCTATGCAACTGCGGGCGTCGCCCTCGCTGCACTGGCCCTCTTCACGACAGCATGCGCAGGCGATCGCGACCCCGAGACCGCGCCCTCAGACGCGCCTCCTAGCAGCGCGACCGGCAGCACCTCCGAACCCACCACGACGTCTCCGACCCCCACCTTGGATCCCGGCTCTTGGGAGTCCAAGTTCAGCGCGGCTCAGCTCGAGGACTACGAAGCCGCCCTCCAGCGATGGGAGTCCTACGAGTCCCGCTCCGAGCCCATCTGGGCAAAGGGAAAGGCGACGCCTGCGGCCGAGAAGCTGTTCAAGGAGTTCTTCCCCCACCCGGCCTGGATGGACTACTGGGAGCGACTCCAGGGCTACGGGCAGATCAATGTCAGAGTGTCTGGGACGCCCACGGTCTATTGGTCCAAGGCGAAGTCGGTAGGCGCGAGCGGAAGGAGCGTCCAGGTCCAGCAGTGCGTGGATTACACGCGCGTTCAGAGGACTCAGGACGGGAACGAGATCTCCCGGCCCGCGCCGAAGCCTCAGTTGCGGACGATCTTTCTCAGTCAACCCGAGGGCTACGGCTGGCTCATCTACGGCGTCAAGGAGCTAGTGGACGGGAAGCCCAAGCCATGCGCGTCCTAGACCGCTTGGTCGTCGGTGCCCTGATTGCCACATTGCTGGCTCTCCTGCCCGCTCCCGCACATGCTGGGGAGTACCCCAACTGTGGAGAGGGAGAGACTCCGTCGCCATTTCCGGAGGGTGGTGGAGTATGCATTCCGGCCGTCGACCCGGGCCAGGATCCCGATCCTGGGGGCGAGGCCCCGGATGACGGCGGCACCACACCCGGCGCGACCGCATGCTACGACGCGAGTGGTGCTGAGATTCCGTGCACGAATGCTGATGGAGGAGTGTGGAACGCGGGCCACCAGTGCTACGCGTACCCGCTCGTTCCGCAGCCGCCGGCCGACAGCGCCTACTGGGAGGGCCACGATCCGAGTGAGGGCAACGTCTGGACCTGTGATCGCAGCGTGGCGATCCCCGGGAACACATGGTTTGTTCCTGGCGGTGAGGCTCCCCCGGATCCCGGCCAGATTGCGCAGACGATCGTTGAGTCGATGCCGTTGGTGAAGCCGACGGTGAACATGGCTCCGAGGCCGCCTCTGATGACGTACGTCGGTTTGCCTACCTGGTTGTGGATGGGGGAGAACCAGTGGAGCAACGTCACTGGTAGCGCCACGATCGGAGACACCACGGTCACCGTGGTCGCGGAGCCGATCCGGGTGACGTGGGATATGGGCGATGGCATGGAGACGTGCACGTCAGCTGGTCGTAAGTGGCAGCAGGGGATGAGCTCGGACGAGCAGACGGACTGCTCCTACGCCTTCCAGCACGTCTCGGACTTCGAGCCGGATGGCGTGTTCAAGGTGACCGCGGTCATCTCCTACGCCGTCAACTGGACCTGCTCTGGCACGTGCCTCTCAGCCGCAGGCACTCTCGGTGAGGTGCCTGGCTTCACCAGCGACGCGACCACCATCCAAGTCGGCGAGCGGCAATCGGTGGTCATCCGATGAAGGGCAAAACCGTGAGCGACACGATGACCAAACAGGACCGCAAGGCAGCTCGTGGCATGCAGGCTCCCGCGCCAGGACTCCTGGCCGGGGAGCGGCGCGCCACTCAGGGCGGTCAACTTCACCGGTCCTGGGGTCTTGTGACGGTGGCGGCGCTGTGCGTTCTGGGTTCCGGGCTCGCGGTCGCGGCCTGGGGGCTGCACGCCGGGCAGAAGGTGTCGGTGCTCGCGATCGGGGAGCCGGTCGCTAAGGGTCAGGTGATCGCTCGCGAGGACCTAGTGACGACGTCGGTGTCGGGTGTGTCTGGGGCGATCCCTGTCGGCAAGATCGAAACCGTGGTGAACCAGACCGCGGCGGTTGATCTGGTCGATGGTCAGATCCTGACCTCGGAGATGTTCGCGGCCTCCGCGGTCCCGGCTGCTGGAGCGGCCACGGTGGGTCTGGCGCTCGACCCGGCGCGGGTCCCGGGGGCGGGTTTGGACCCGGGTGACGTGGTCGACGTGATCGCGGTCCCCGGGGGTGAGAACGCCCAGAAGGACCCCGAGGCTTTGGACACACCGGAGGTGCTGGCTGCGGGTGCGGGCGTCTACAGCGTTGAGGGCGCTGCCACGGCGGGTGGTCAGGTGCTGGTGACTCTGGTCGTCGATGCGGCGGACGCCGCCCGGATCTCGGCATACTCCACACAGAACCGTGTCGCGGTCGTGGAGACTGCGCCGGCCGGCGCAGCGACGACGGGGGAGTGAGGTCGTGCTGATCTCGATTGCTTCGGTGAAGGGGTCCCCGGGCGTCACCTCGACCGCGTTGGCGCTCGCAGCGGTGTGGCCGCGTCCGGTCGTGCTGCTTGAGGCCGATCCCTCCGGTGGCGACCTGGCGTACAGGTGCAAGGCAGCTCACGGCGGCCCGGTCGCTGCGAACCAGGGGCTGCTGCAACTTGCCGCCGCGGTGCGGGGAGGACTCCCCGGTGCCGGGGTGGTGGTCGACGAGGCGCAGCTGCTCGCCTGTGGGGTGAACCTGGTCCAGGGCGTGACCCGGGCCGGGCAGGCCAGGGCCTTCTCCGGGCTGTGGCCCACCATCGCATCAGCCTGCGTGGACGCCGAGGTCGACGTCATCGCGGACCTCGGGCGGCTGGACAGGACCGGCCCTGTGATGCCGCTGGCCGAGCACTCCACTCACCTGCTGACCGTGGCCGCGGCGACGTTGGAGTCGGTGATGCATCTGCGCGAGGACGTGCAAGACTTCATGGGGACCTTGGCGCAAGCCGGAGCGATCTCCGTCTGCCCGGTACTGGTGGGGCCCGATGCCCGCGCGGGTCGTGACCGCTCTGACCTCGACAACCTGCTCGACGATGCGGGGATCGCGGCTCGCCCGACGCTTTCGATGCCCAACGACTCGAAGGCGCTGGCCAGGCTCGAGCAGGGGGAGTCGCCCTCGGGTCGGCTCGGGCGAACACTGCTGATGCGTGGCGCGAAGAACCTTGCGGCGTCGCTGGGGATGACGGAGTTGATCTCGGCATGATGGTCGACCCGGATCTCCTGCGCACCGTCCACCGCGAGGTCGGGGACCGGCTGCACCGCGAACAGCAGCGGCGACTCCGCAGCGGCCAGGGCGAACTGAGCGGCGCCAATGAGCAGCAGTACACGCGCAGGCTGATCGCCGACGTCATCCGCGAGCACGCCGAGAAACTCCTGGCGGTCGGGCAGTCTCCGCTGAACCCCGAGATCGAGCAGGAGCTCGCCGAAGGTGTGCATGCTCGCATGTTCGGTGCCGGGCGCCTCGAGTCGCTGCTGAACGACGAGTCGATCGAGGAGATCGCGATCAACGGCTACGACAACGTCTGGGTGTCCCGGGCCGAGTCGAAGACGCCGTGGGAGCGGGCTGAGTCGGTCG
>JBDSPC010000372.1:0-6923 GCA_039914485.1 Nocardioides sp. | reverse complement strand
CGTCGCTGGCCCAGGCCGCGACGTGGGACGGCTCGTCGTGGGTCGTCGTCGGCGGCGGCAACGAGCGGTCGACCCTCGACCGGGAACCCGTCGTCTGGACGTCGCCCGACGCTGCGTCCTGGCGGCGACTCGAGGTGTCCGGTAGCGACGGATTCGACGACCTCGAGCGCGTGATCCGGATCGACGACGACCTCGTCGCGCTGGGCCTGAGCGGTGACAGCTTCGCGGTCTGGCGTCGTTCGGGCGACGACTGGAGTCTCGGCGACCGCTTCGGCGTACTCCCGGAAGATGCGACGCGCAGCCCGTTCGTGTCGTCGCTCGTCAGCGGTGAGCGCGGGCTGTGGGCGACGACCAGCGATGGTGCGACCTATGCCGCCTGGCACAGTGCCGACGGTGAGGAGTGGACGCCTGTGGACACACCCGGTGCGGCTCCCGAGACAGGTGGCGAGCGCATCCTCACCGTGGCAGCGGCTGAGGACGCCGTGATCCTGCTGGCCGACGACGGCACGGGCGGTCGCCTGTGGTGGTCGGCGGAATAGTGACTACGACAAGGTGGTTGAAAACGGTATGAAAAAGATCGGTTTCCTGAACTTCGGTCACTGGACCCCGTCGCCCCACTCGCAGACCCGCACGGCGGCCGACGCGTTGCACCAGTCGATCGACCTCGCGGTCGCCGCCGAGGAGCTCGGCGCCGACGGCGCCTACTACCGCGTGCACCACTTCGCCCGGCAGCTCGCGTCGCCGTTCCCGCTGCTGGCCGCGATCGGTGCGCGCACCAGCCGGATCGAGATCGGCACCGGCGTGATCGACATGCGCTACGAGAACCCGCTCTACATGGCGGAGGATGCGGGCGCCGCCGACCTGATCTCCGACGGCCGCCTGCAGCTGGGCATCAGCCGCGGATCACCGGAGCAGGTGATCGAGGGCTACCGCTACTTCGGCTTCGACCCGAAGGACGGCGACCACGCGACGATGGCTCGCGATCACACCGCGGTCTTCCTCAAGATGCTCGAGGGTGAGGGGTTCGCCGAGCCCAGCCCGCGCCCGATGTTCCCCAACCCGCCGGGGCTGCTGCGCCTGGAGCCGCACTCGGAAGGACTGCGCGACCGCATCTGGTGGGGCGCCGCGACGCGTGCGACCGCCGAGTGGACCGCCGAGCAGGGCATGAACCTGATGAGCTCGACGCTGCTGACCGAGGACACCGGCGTGCCGTTCCACCAGCTGCAGGCCGAGCAGATCCAGCGCTTCCGCGACGCGTGGAAGGCCGCCGGGCACGAGCGCGAGCCACGGGTGTCGGTGAGCCGCAGCATCATGCCGCTCGTCTCCGAGATGGACCACGCCTACTTCGGCAACGAACGCCGCAGCACCGACCAGGTCGGGATGCTCGAGGGCGGCAGGGCCCGGTTCGGCAAGACGTACGCCGCAGAGCCGGACGTCCTCGTCCAGCAGCTCGCCGAGGACGAGGCCGTGGCCGCTGCCGACACGTTGCTGCTGACGGTGCCCAACCAGCTCGGGGTCGACTACAACGCCCAGCTGATCGAGAGTGTGCTGACGCTGGTGGCGCCCGAGCTCGGCTGGCGTTGAGTCGTCAGAGTGCTCGCAGCCCCGCGGTGATGACGACGGCGACCAGGACGGCCAGCACCAGGGACATCCGTCGCCACAGCATCACCGCGGCGACGGCCACGCCGACCGTCTGGGCACCCACCGACCACGAGCGACCGCTGGCGAACACGGAGGTGACGACCAGCGCGCAGAGCAGGGTCGGCGCCATCAGGACCACGACGCGCGTGAACCACGAGGGCAGCTCTCGTCCGCCCAGCAGCACCGGACCAGCGGCCTTGATCGCCATGGTGAGCGCGGCGCAGCCGAGGATGAGCACCCAGATCTCGTTGTGGGACAGCGTCACGACGGCTTCCTGACCAGACCGAAGAGCGCGACGGCGCTCGCCGCCAGGATCGGCACGCCCGGGGGAGCGATCGGGACCAGCGCGAGCGCGAGGAGACCGCCGCCCGCGGCGACCCAGCGCGACGCCGGGTCGCGCAGCTCCGCGATCAGCAGGGACAGGAAGAACACCGGGTAGATCGCGTCGAGGCCGAGCCGGTGCGTGTCACCGAGGGCGTCACCGAAGACGGCTCCGACCACGCAGCCCAGCGTCCAGCTGACGTATTGCGGAAGCGTGGTGCCGAAGAGCAGCCACCGGTCGAAGGTGCCGTCGCCACGATTGGCGAGCGCCCAGGACGCATCGACCACCGTCTGTCCTTGCGCCGCGCGCTTCAACGGACCGCCCGGCAGCGACGGGGCGAGCGCCACCCCCATGGCCAGGAAGCGCGAGTTCATCAGCGACGCGGCCGTGAGTGCCGCCGGGATGCCGCCGCCGACCGTGATCACCGACAGCATCGCGAACTGCGCCGAGCCGGCGAACACGATCACCGCGGTGACGATGGCCTGGGTGGTGCTGAAGCCCGCCTGCCTGGCCAGCACGCCGAACGACAGGCTGAGCAGGAAGCCGACCACGGCGAAGGGGATCCCCAGCCGGAGTCCGCGTCGAAACGCCGTACGCGCTCCGTCGTCGGCCCCTTCTGTCACCGCTGCATTCTAGGAAGGCGCGGATGTGTTCGAGCATCGGCCCGGCCGGGCGTGGAAGGATCCTGCCCATGTTGATGCGAGGTGACTATCCCCAGCAGTACGTCGCGTCGGTGCGCGCGATGGTGGCGGCCAACGTGGCGGCGTACAGGGAGCTCGGCCTGCCCGACGGGAACCAGTTCGAGCGTGGCTACGTTCATCAGTTGCTGCTGGCGCTGGATTCGTACTTCACGCACCGCGGGCGAGGGATGGAGGGCAAGGACGGCAATCCGCTCAACGAGCTCCGGATGATCACCGACTCGCTCCAGGGCAACGACGGCCAGGCTGCAATCGTGCCGGTGCTCGCACCGAACTCCACGATCAAGTACAAGGCCGAGACATCCGTGCTGAGGCTGGAGATCGGTGAACCCCTGGACCTGGACGTGGCGGAGTACGAGAAGCTCGCCGTCGCGTTCCTGGACGAGCTGGAGAAGCGGTTCCCGCCGAAGTAGTCGACGCACTCGAGGAGAAACCATGAGCAACGCCGCGCATCAGCACCCGGCCGACAGCCACGACCTGATCCGCGTCCAAGGGGCGCGGGAGAACAACCTCAAGGACGTCAGCGTCGAGATCCCCAAGCGCCGGCTGACGGTGTTCACCGGGGTCTCCGGGTCCGGCAAGAGCTCGCTGGTCTTCGCCACCATCGCCGCCGAGTCGCAGCGGATGATCAACGAGACCTACAGCGCGTTCCTGCAGGGCTTCATGCCGTCGCTGGCGCGGCCGGAGGTCGACTTCCTCGAGGGCCTGACGACCGCGATCATCGTCGACCAGGAGCGCATGGGCGCCAACCCGCGGTCGACGGTGGGTACGGCGACGGATGCCAATGCGATGCTGCGCATCCTCTTCAGCAGGGTCGGTGCGCCGTACGTCGGACCGCCCACGGCCTATTCCTTCAACGTGCCCACCCGCAAGGCCAGCGGCGTGATGAGCACCGACAAGGGCACCCACGTCGAGAAGGCGATGGTCAAGGACGCGGTCTACCTCGGTGGCATGTGCCCGCGCTGCGAGGGCATGGGCAACGTCAACGACATCGACCTGACCGCGCTCTACGACGCGACGAAGTCGCTGAGCGAGGGGGCGCTGACGATCCCGGGCTACTCGATGGACGGGTGGTACGGCCGGTTGTTCGAGGGCGTCGGGCTGCCGATGGACAAGCCGATCGAGACGTTCACCAAGAAGCAGCTCGAGACGATGCTCTACTCCGAGCCGACCAAGATCAAGGTCGAGGGCATCAACCTCACCTTCGACGGGATCATCCCCAAGATCCAGAAGTCGATGCTCTCCAAGGACCCCGAGGCCATGCAGCCGCACGTGCGCCGCTTCGTCGAGCGCGCGGTCACCTTCCAGACCTGCCCCGAGTGCAAGGGCACGCGGCTGACGAAGGAGGCCCTGTCCTCGAAGGTCGAGGGCAAGAACATCGCCGAGCTCTGCCAGATGCAGATCAGCGACCTGGCCGAGTGGATCCGCGCCCTCGACGAGCCGTCGGTGGCGCCGCTGCTCAAGGGCCTGCAGCACCTGCTCGACTCGTTCGACGGCATTGGTCTCGGCTACCTCTCGCTGGACCGGCCCGCCGGCACGCTGTCCGGGGGAGAGGCGCAACGCACCAAGATGATCCGCCACCTCGGGTCGTCGCTCACCGATGTCACCTACGTCTTCGACGAGCCCACCATCGGCCTGCACCCGCACGACATCGAACGGATGAACAACCTCCTGCTCCAGCTGCGCGACAAGGGCAACACCGTGCTCGTGGTCGAGCACAAGCCGGAGACGATTGCGATCGCCGATCACGTCGTCGACCTCGGACCGGGAGCCGGCACCGGGGGCGGCTCGATCTGCTTCGAGGGCTCCGTCGACGGGTTGCGGGGGAGTGACACCACGACCGGCCGCCACCTCGACGACCGCGCAGCCCTGAAGGAGTCCGTGCGCGCGTCGTCGGACCAGTTGTCGGTCAAGGGTGCGTCGACGCACAACCTGAAGAACGTCAGCGTCGACATCCCCCTCGGCGTGCTGTGCGTGATCACCGGCGTCGCCGGGTCCGGGAAGAGCTCGCTCATCCACGGCTCGGTGGCCGGGCGCGAAGGCGTCGTCACGATCGACCAGGCGGCGATCAAGGGCTCTCGGCGCAGCAACCCGGCGACGTACACCGGACTGCTCGAGCCGATCCGCAAGGCCTTCGCGAAGGCCAACGGCGTGAAGCCCGCGCTGTTCAGCTCCAACTCCGAAGGTGCCTGCCCCTCGTGCAACGGCGCCGGCGTGATCTTCACCGAGCTCGGCGTGATGGCGACCTTCGAGTCACCGTGCGAGGAGTGCGAGGGCAAGCGCTTCCAGGCGTCGGTGCTGGAATACACCTACGGTGGCAAGAACATCGCCGAGGTGCTGGCGATGTCGGTGACCGAGGCCGAGGAGTTCTTCGCCGAGGGCGAGGCCAGGACGCCGGCGGCGTACAAGATCCTGGACCGGCTCGAGGACGTCGGTCTCGGCTACCTCAGCCTCGGCCAGCCGCTGACCACGCTCTCCGGTGGCGAGCGCCAGCGGCTCAAGCTGGCCACGCAGATGTCCGAGAAGGGCGACACCTACATCCTCGACGAGCCCACGACCGGCCTGCACCTCGCCGACGTCGCCAACCTGCTCGGCCTGCTCGACCGGCTGGTCGACTCCGGCAAGTCGGTGATCGTGATCGAGCACCACCAGGCCGTGATGGCGCACGCCGACTGGATCATCGACATCGGCCCCGGCGCCGGTCACGACGGCGGCAACATCGTCTTCGAGGGCACGCCCACCGAGCTGGTGTCGGCGAAGAAGAAGACCCTCACCGGCGAGCACCTGGCGGTGTATGTTGGTGGTTGAGGCTGCACGGTTCGTGCTGCATGACCACCGGCGGCCGCGTCCGCACTTCGACCTGCGCCTCGAGGAGGACGGTGTGCTCCGCAGCTGGGCCGTCCCCAAGGGGTTGCCGCAGGACAGCGAGCAAGACCGGCTCGCGGTCGCGGTCGAGGACCACGACCTCGACCACATCGACTTCGAGGACGAGCACAAGTCGATCGCCGACGACGGGACGTGGGAGGAGCACGATCGCAACGATCGGCGGCTGGTGTTCTCGCTGCACGGCCGTCACGGCGTACGGCGATATGCACTCATCCACACCGACGACGAGCAGTGGTTGCTGCACCTCACCAAGGAGCAGCCGCCGATGGGCGGCTGACCGTCCGTCAGGTGGCACCCAGATGATGGGGGAGTGTTCCACCGCCATCCGTTCCTGAGCCTGCTCACCTTCGCCTACCTCGGTTTCGTCGGTCTGGTGACCCTCACTCCGTCCTCCGCACAGCTCGACTACTCGGCGCTGGCGGAGCGAGTGCTGGCGCGGCTGGAGACGTATCCCGACCTCGAACCCGTCACGGCACGCCTCACCGTGGAACGGGTGGAGTTCCTGGCCAACATCGGCCTGTTCGTGCCGGTGGGTGCCTTCGTGCTGCTGCTGTTCGGGTCCCGGCTGTGGTGGATTGCCGTGTTGGGCGGCATCGCCCTCACCTCGGCGATCGAGACGGCCCAGCGTTCCATCCCGGGCCGGGTGTCGGACCCGCGCGACGTCGTGGCCAACTCCGCAGGTGCCGTGATCGGCGTCGTCCTGGCCCTGGTGCTGACACTGCCGAGCAGCCTGCGCCGACGACGGTGACCGGCGACGTACGTCAGTTGATGTCGAACTCGTTGCCTTCGGGGCTCGACTCGCTCAGGAGGCAGCGCGATTCTTGCCGGCGCCCTTGGCGGCGTACATGGCGGTGTCGGCGTCCCGGAGGAGCAGGGCGGCGGCGGCTTCGCGCTCCAGGGCCGTCGTGAGTCGGGCGAGCTGTCGGACGCTCGCCACGGCACCTTCGCGTCGGTCGTGGTCGCGGGCCGCGACAGGGGTGTGATGGCGGGCGATCCCGACACTGATCGACGTGCTCACTGGATGACCGTCGATGAGCACCTCCGACCGCATCGAGGCAACGATGCGATCGGCGACGGCGACGGCGTCGGCAGAGCTCTCCAGAAGGATCGCGAACTCGTCTCCACCGAGGCGGGCGACGGTGTCGGTCACACGCACGCAGTCCAGAAGCCGGGCAGCGACGAGCTGGAGCACGGTGTCCCCGGCGTCGTGACCGAGCCGGTCGTTGACCTGCTTGAAGTCATCGAGGTCGCAGAAGAACACGCTGACGTCGGCGTCGGGCTGCAGGAGTGCTCGGTCCAGCCGGTCGGCGAACAGGACCCGGTTGGCCAGTCCGGTGAGGGGGTCGTGGAGGGTCTGGTGCTGCAGCTGGTCCCTG
>JBDSPC010000279.1:0-3601 GCA_039914485.1 Nocardioides sp. | reverse complement strand
GCGACATCGGTCGTCGAGTGGACCGTGCTGCACAGCGCGCACATGTTCTGCCGCCCGGTCGCGCGCCGGTCGGTGCTCAGTCGCATCACCAGGCCGGTCAGCGTCCCACGCCACTCGGCGACGAGGTAGGCCGCAGCCGGGGCACCCGGGTCGCGCCAGCCGAGGAAGTCGAGGGGCTCCCATGCGGTGTCGGCGAGCCCGACCGGGACGCGGAGGCGCTTGGCCTCGCCCTGGGAGCAGTTCACGACAGATCTGCGGATCTCGGCCTCGGTCACCGGGATCATCGCTCCATGATTGCCCGAGGCCGGGGAAGTCAGCGAGTCAGTTCGGCGACTTCCAGGATCCGCGACAGCTTCTCGGGGTTCCGGACGGTGTAGATGCCCGAGACCGTTCCCTCCTCGACGAGCATCGTCATCACCGAGTCGACCTCGCCGTCGAGGCGGACCAGCAGCGCCGGCCAGCCGTTGACCTGGACCAGCTCGGCCGACATCACGCCGACCACGGTCGGGAGTCCGGCGGTGAGCAGTCGGCCCACCTTGTCGGCGCCGAGGATCGGCCGCGGCAGGGCCTGCTTGATCCCGCCACCGTCGCCGAGCATCACCACGTCCGGCGCGAGGATGTCGACGAGCCCCTGGAGGTCGCCGGTCTCGAGTGCTCGCTGGAACGCCTCCAGCGCGGTCCGGGTGTCGGCCCGCGAGGTCTCTCCGCGGGGCCTGCGCTCGGCGACGTGGGTCCGCGCCCGGTGCGCGATCTGCCGGACGGCTGCCTCCGTCTTGCCGACCGCCTGGGCCAGCTCCTCGTAGCCGACGTCGAAGACGTCGTGCAGCAGGAACACCGCCCGCTGGGTCGGCGTCAGCGTCTCGAGGACGAGCAGCATCGCGGTCGACAGGCTGTCGGCGAGCGCGACGTCCTCGGCCACGTCGGGGCTGGTCAGCAGCGGCTCGGGCAGCCACGGTCCGAAGTACTCCTCGCGCCGTCTCGCCACCGTGCGCATCTGGTCGAGGGCCTTGCGGGTGACGGCGCGGACCAGGAAGGCGCGCGGGTCGCGCACCTCGCCCTGGTCGACGCGCCGCCAGGCCAGCCACGTCTCCTGCACCACGTCCTCGGCGTCGACCGCCGACCCGAGCATCTCGTAGGCGACGGTGAACAACAGGCTGCGATGGGTGACGAACGGGTCTCCGCTCATGGCCGTCACGCTACGGGCTGGCTGGCGGTCGCGAGCGGTGCGAGCCCGCACGCTTCGGCGTACTCCTCGGAGTGGATGCCGAGCGCGATGTTGCCGCGGGCGCTCGAGTTCATGAAGCCCACCTTGGCAGTGAGCTCCACCAGCCCGGCCGGCCCGAGGTCCTCGAGCAGGGCGGCCGACATCTCGTCAGTGACGGTCACCGGCGTGTGGCACATCGCGGCGGCGTACTCCATCACCCGCTTCTCGAGCGGGGTGAAGACGTCGGACTCGCGCCAGCGCGGCACCTCGCGGGCCTTGGCCTCGTCGAGCCCCTTGTTGTGGGACATGAAGTAGCCGAGGTCGAGGCAGAAGCTGCAGCCGATCTCGGCGGCCGCGGCCATGGTGGCGAACGAGGTGAGGTTGTGGTCGAGCTCGCTCCACTTCTCGGACTTGCGGCCGAACTTCATCGAGTCGTTGAAGACGGCTCGGTGGTGCCACATCACCGAGGCGCCGGCCGGCACACCGCCGAGCATCTTCTTCATGGCGATCTTGAGCAGGCCGCCGTACAGGCCGGTGATCTCGGCCGGGGGGACGCGGGTGGTGCTGGTCATCACTGTCTCCTTGTCGTGGACGCGTTGAAAGCGTGATGGACATGAAGACGCCGACCGAGGCCGGCTTGTGACAGGTCAGCCGACCTTCGTCAGCGAGCGCGCAGACGCTCCTCGTAGCGCTCCGTGATCTCGAGGATCGCGGTGAGGTGCTTCACGATCAGCTCGAGCTCTGCTGTGGTGCAACCTTCGAGCAGCGGCATGCCCTCGATGACCATCGGCTCATAGAGCTCCCAGGTCCGCTGCTGCCCCTCCTCGGTCATCTCGACGAGGACCCGACGCCGGTCGGCGGGATCGGCCGTCCGGCGCACGAAACCCTTCCGTTCCAGCCGGTCGATCATCGACGTCGTCGCCGCGGGTGTCAGGCCCACGCGGCGGGCCAGCTCGCTCGCTGAGCGCGGCTGGTCGACGAGCCAGTCGAGGCAGCGCAGATCGGCTGGCCCGACCCCCAGCGCGCGCCCGACCTCGTCATCGAGGGCCTGCGTGGCGCGCTGGTAGGCCTGCGTGGCAGCTCCCACGTCAGCGATCAATTGACGGCGCGTGCCCTTCGGCATATCCTTCGATCTTCGAACTATCTGATTCTCGAATAGTACTGAGTTCTCACGAAAGGATAGCGCCATGAAGGCACTCGTCGTCGGAGCCGGATTGGCCGGCCCTCTCGCCGCAATGGCACTCCGGCGAGCGGGCATCGAGCCTGTCGTCGTCGAACGTCACGGCCCGCCGAACCCGACCTCCGGCTCCTGGTTCACGGTGTCCCCCAACGGTCTCGACGCATTGGCCGCCGTCGGAGTCCTCGACCTCGCCAAGGGCCTGGGCGTGGCCCACGAACGCAACGTGCTCGTCAGCGCGACCGGCCGCGAGCTCGGCACGCTGCCCCTGGGCAGCCCCCTCGCCGACGGCACCCCTGCCCTGACGATGAAGCGCTCCGAGCTCACGGCCGCCCTGGTCGACGAGGCCACCCGTCGCGGCATCGGCTTCCGATGGAACGCCGGACTCGAAACCGCGCGGCGGGACGGTGATCGCGTCGTTGCCACCCTCGCCGACGGCTCCACTCTCGCCGCGGACCTGCTCATCGGAGCAGACGGCGTCCACTCGCCCACCCGCCGCCTCATCGACCCCGGCGCACCGGCTGCCCGCTACGTCGGACTGACCAACTTCGGCGGCATCACGCCCGGCGGCTCGGCCCTGCTCGACGGCCCCGATGCCGTGGCGGAGCAGTGGCGAATGGTCTTCGGCCGACGGGCCTTCTTCGGTCACTTCGCCCACCCCAACGGCGACGTCGTGTGGTTCGTCAACGTGCCTGAGCCTGCCATCACCCCACAAGAACGCGCCCGCACCACCGACGACCAATGGCGCTGGAAGCTCATCGCCCTGATGGAAGGCGATGCCGGTCCCGCCGCCCGTCTCATCGAGGCGGGCATCCTCGAGCTCGCCGGCGACAACACCCACGACCTCGGGCACGTGCCGACCTGGCATCGCGATCGGATGATCGTCATCGGCGATGCCGCCCATGCCCCCGCGCCGTCAAGCGGTCAGGGCGCGTCGATGGCAGCGGAGGACGCCGTCGTCCTGGCCCAGTGCCTGCGCGACCTGCCGGACATCGACTCGGCGTTCGCGGCCTACGAGTCCCGCCGGCGCGCCAGAGTCGAAAGGATCGTCAAGACCGGCGCCCGCAGCAGCAGCACCAAGTCACCCGGCGCCCTCCAGCAGCTCATGCTGCGCGCGATCTTCCGCTACGCCGTGACGCCGAAGAACACGGCGTGGATGTACGACCACCGTCTCTGCTGGAACGAGACCGTCACTACGACACGGTGAGCGGCGGTGGCCG
>JBDSPC010000211.1:0-4614 GCA_039914485.1 Nocardioides sp. | reverse complement strand
GAGCCTTCCATCGTTCTTCGAACAGGCGTACGCTTGCTGCAGCACAGTGGTCATCGTCGCGGACTTCGGTCTTCCCACAACCCGCTTGCAGCACCCGGTCCCAGGGCCGGGAGGAACGCACGGCAATTCGCCCGTGCGCCGCTGACGAGGGGAGCCGCCGATGACCGATCTCGACGACTGGCGTGTGCCCGGCGCACCGGTCGCCCGGGTCGCCCGGGTCGCGCCGTCGCCGGTCCTGACCGCTGTGCTGTCCCGGTTGGAGGGGGCGTACGACGACCTGCTCGCGATTCCGGCCACGACCCTGTCGGATGAGGACCTCACGCGGTTGGTCGATGCCGCGACCCGGCTGGTGGACCGGTCCGCGGGCGCGGTCGCGGCCGCCATCGGGGAGCCCGATCGCCGTCGCCTCGGTGATCAGATCGGTGCTCGGCACACCGGGCAGTGGTGGGCCCGACGATCACGGTTGACCCGGCCCGAGGCCAACCGGTTGACCTGGCTGGGTCGGCGACTGTCCGAGGAGCTCTACGCGCCCGTGCACACAGCACTGGGCGGAGGTGGCGTGCATGTCGATCAGGCGTGGGTGATCGTCAAGGCCGTCGATGCCATCCCTGCCGAGCACCAGGACCTGAGGCCCCGCGCCGTCGCGCACCTGCTGGCTCTGGCTCAGGATCACGACGCGAAGCAGCTCAAGGTCCTGGGCCGTCGGATCCTCGATGTCGTCGCTCCCGAGGTCGGGGAGGCCGCCGAGGCGAAGGCGCTGGCCGACGAGGAGGCCGCTGCTGCCCGCAAGGTCAGCCTCACGTTGCGTGACCTGCCCGATGGCACCACCACCGGCAGGTTCAGCCTGCCGACCGCCGGTGCGGGGGAGATGCTGCGCAAGCAGCTGATGGCGATCGCCGCCCCGAAGCAAGACGAGCGGCCGCTGCACGAGCGGCTCGGGTGGGCGTTCATCGAGTGGATCGAGCGCTACGCCGCCGACCGGCTCCCTACTTCAGGTGGGGTGTCCGCCACCGTGGTCGTCACGATGGGCCTCGGCACGCTCATGGGTGGCCTGGCTGCCGCATCCCTCGACACCGGTGGCCGGATCAGTGCCGGCCAAGCACGACGGCTCGCGTGCGAGGCGGGGATCATCCCCGCCGTCCTCGGCGGCACCTCCGAGGTCCTCGACCTCGGGCGCACCCGCCGCTTCCATACCAAGGCCCAACGCATCGCGATCGCGCACCGCGACGGCGGCTGCACAGCCGACGGCTGTGACCTGCCGCCCGCCGCGTGTCACGTCCACCACGACCTGCCCTGGTCCCGCGGCGGACCGACCGACACGACGACTGGCCGACTGCTCTGCCACCGCCATCACCGCGTCATCCACGACGAGCGCTACGAGGCCACCCACCTGCCCCACGGCAAGGTCAGCTTCCACCCGCGGACGTAGGCCGAACGTGCTGACGGGCCCGCGTCGCGGGCCTGAGGCGACCCTAGGTGTGCTCAGATGGCGCAGTGAGTGATGTGCGGTTGCCCGAGGGATTGTCGGACGGTGACCTGATCGCCGTGGTCTCGCCTGCCAGCTGGCCGAGCGGAGAAGGTGTCGAGGGCTGCTTGTCCGTGCTCGAGTCGTGGGGATTCCGGCCGCGTCTCGGGACGCATGCGCGCGACCAGCTCGGCTACCTCGCCGGTCGTGACGAGGACCGGCTGGCCGATCTCAATGATGCGATCCGCGACCCGGAGGTCCGCGCCATCGTCACCACCCGAGGTGGGTGCGGCAGCTCACGGCTGCTCCACGGAGTCGACGTCGACGGGCTTGCTGCGGACCCGAAGCCGCTGATCGGCTACAGCGACATCACTGCACTGCATCGCGTGTGGCATCTGGCCGGCGTTCCCTCTCTCCATGCCGCTGCGACCGGCAGGCACGCGGACGTCGTGAATCGAGTGCTTCGCGGCGGTACGCCTCCGCCGGTGACGCGTGACCCGCGTCAGTACGGCTCCGGTCTCACCACTGGAGGTCGAGCGTCGGGGCCCTTGTTCGGCGGCAACCTGGAGATGCTCGCGCGCAGCGTCGGAGTGCTGGACTTCGACCTGAACGGGCACGTCCTGCTGCTCGAGATCAACAAGGCGGCGGGTCTCGGCAATGTCGACCGAGCTCTGACCCAGCTCCTCATGTCCGGCGCCTTGGATGGTGTGGTGGGGGTCGCGCTGGGATGGTTGACCGGCTTCGAAGAGTTCGAGGACCGGGGCTGGACGATCCTCGAGGTGCTGGGCGAGCGCCTGGGCAGGCTCGGCGTGCCGGTCCTCGCGGGTCTTCCGTTTGGTCACGACCCCGACCCGGAGGTGGCTCCGCTGGGCGTACCGTGCACCCTGGATGCCGATGCTGGAGTGCTCACGGTCTCGCCGGCTCTCAGGATGGCCCCGTGACGAGTCAGCTGAGCGACATCGAGGTCGCGCTCGCAGCCGCCGAAGCAGGCGCGCGGGTGGTTCGAGCCGCCTACGGAACTGGCCTCACCAGGCACGCCAAGTCGGGTCTCGACTTCGCGACGAACGCGGACCTCGACGCCGAACGCGCGGTCCTCGAAGTGATCGCGACGGCTCGACCCACGGATGCCCGCGTCGGCGAGGAGACAGGAGCGATCAGCGGCGAGGGTTCTCGTCGCTGGCTCGTCGACCCACTGTGCGGGACCTTGAACTTCGCTGCGCAGACTCCGCTGGTCGCGGTCAATGTCGCGCTGATGGACGGCTCGGACACGCTGGCGTGTGTCTCGGCGGACCCGATCTCCGGCGAGACGTTCTGGGCGGACACGCGGGGAGCGTCCGTACGCCGCAACGGAGCCGATCAGCCCATTGCTCCGTCGCCGCGTTCGCGGCTCGTCGATGTCAATTGCGACGGCCCAGCGGACCGCCCCTTCCTTGGCCCGCAACTGCTTGACGATGCGGCGTTCCGTGCCGTGTTCGGCCCACGGGTGCTGTCCACGACCCTGGCCGTCGCGTGGGTGGCGGCCGGCCGGCGAGCGGCGTACGTCTCTGACGGACCGTTCCGGGACAACGTCCACTTCGCGGCGGGCGTGGGCGTGTGCCGCAGTGCCGGATGCGTGGTCTCCGATCTGGCGGGCCAGGAGCTGAACACGAGCCGGGGGCTCATCGTCGCTGCCGATCGCGCGGTCCACGAACAGCTCGTCGCCATCATCGGCCCACACCTGGCGGCGATGGAACGTTAGGCATCGGCTCACCGGAAGAAGGTGAACCAATGCCTTTCGGGCTGCAGCGGAGCCGGTGGCCCGACGAACCGATGCACGCCCACTGACCACACGTCCTCGTCTGGCGAGATGAAGGCGACCTCGTCGAAGCCCGCGCCGGCGAACCACCCACGGATCGCAGGCGTCAGGTCAGGCTCGTTGCGGTGTCGGGTCCACACGACTTCGGCTCCGGGCGCGCACAACTGAGGTGCCGCCTCGATCGTGCGCCGTACGTCGTCGTCGCTGATGTTGCCGAAGATGCCACACAGCAGCACGAGGTCGGCCGGGACGGACCCCGCGTACACGTTGCTGTCCGCGGCGTCGGCCTGTCGCACCTCGATGTGTGCCGACAGCGTGCTCGCGGCGACCTCGGCTCTGGACGCCAGCCTGGCGTCGTACTCGACCAGCAAGGCTGTGACCCGGTCGGCGTCCGACCGGGTGGCCAGCACGCCGAGCAGGTCGCGGCCGTCACCGGCGCAGGCGCTGATGACGTGGACGGGGTTCGGCGCGGTCTCGTCGAGGTGTCGGCTGATCCGGGCGCGGACCGCGTCGAGCCTTGCGTCGAGCCCGGAGCCTGGTCGTGAGTAGGCGTCGTGCCACTGCGCCCAGTCGGTGCTGGTCACGATGAGCCGCCCGTCATGGCTGCAGTTTGGCACGATCCCGTCTCGGTGACAGTGCGTCCACCACGGCCTTCACTGCGGGGGAGTCGACCATCGACGCGCGGTGCAGCACGGTGATCTCGCGGGTCGGCACCGGCCGGTGCGCGGCGATGGCCACGACGTCGGACGACAGTGGAGCGCGGCCGAGCCGCGGGATCAGCGCGATGCCGAGACCGGCCCCGACGAGGGCGAGGTGGGAGTCGAACTCCATGGCGACGTGCGCGATCCGGGGCGCGCGGCCGGTGCCGTCGTACATGCGCATCAACCACTGCCGACAGATCGTGCCGTCGGGCGTGGCCACCCACGCCTCGTCGACGAGGTCGCGCGGCGAGACGCGTGTGCGGCCGGCGAGCCGATGGCCGCGCGGCACGATGACGTCCGCGACATCGCGGGCGATGGTGACGCCGACGAGGTGCTCGGGGATGTGCAGCGGCACGTCACCCCAGCTGTGCACGATGCCGAGGTCCTGCTGCCCGGACGCGACGAGGTCGATGGTGTCCCAGGGGTCGCGCTCGGTCAGGGTGAGCGCGAGATCGGGGTGCTGGTCGAGCAGCGTGCGCACGACCGGAGCAACCAGCCCGCGCATCGCCGTCGAGAAGGACGCGATGCGCAGCCGCCCGGAGACCCGGCCGGCATCGCGGTGCAGTCCGGACTCGAGCAGCTCCAGGTCGCTCAACAGCCGCGACCCGTCCGTCACGAGACGACGTCCGTGCTCGGTCAGCATCACCCCACGC
>JBDSPC010000346.1:0-3655 GCA_039914485.1 Nocardioides sp. | reverse complement strand
GTCGATCGCGAGTCCGCCCGCGAGAAGCTCGCCGCCCGCATCGAGGAAGGCGCAGCCAAGGCCGCCGAGGACGCCAAGGTCAAGGAGATGGCCCGCGAGCAGAAGAACGAGCGCGTCACGAAGCAGGCCAGGAAGGACGACGACGGCATGCTCATGGACGTCGTCAGATCCAGTGCATTCAAGGACTTCATGCGTACGGCGGCGCGCGAGGTCGCCCGAGGAATGTTCAAGTCCGGTCGTCGATGACCCACGGGGACGACCTGCGCCGGCTGCTGGACCTCGAGGAGATCCGCCAGCTGAAGTACGCCTACTTCCGCTGCGTCGACACCAAGGACTGGCCCGGGGTCGAGGCCTGCTTCGTGCCCGAGGCGACGGCGACGTACCCGACGCAGGAGTGCGCCGATCGCGACTCGATCCTGGAATACCTCACCACCTCGCTGGTGCCCGACCTGGTGACGATGCACCACGGCCACCACCCGGAGATCCAGATCCACGGCGACGCGGCGACCGGCACGTGGTATCTCCACGACCAGATCTACGCACCCGCCCACGACTTCGCGCTCGAGGGCGCCGCGCTCTACGAGGACCGCTACGTCCGCACGTCCGCCGGCTGGCGGATGACCCACACCGGCTACGAGCGGATCTTCGAGAAGTCCGGCAGCACCACGGGATCGACGATCAAGCAGGGCCCGCGTTCGCGCGGCGAGAACGCCTGAGGCGTAGCCGTCACGGCGACCCGAGCCGGAGCGCGGCACCTCGGATCCGGTTATCCGTGTCCAGGAACAGCGTCACACCCACCACTCCATGCACGCGCTGACTGTGTCGGTGGGGTCGGTCAGGCTGATCGCCCCCTGTGTCCACCCTCGCGCTGGCGGTCCGCTCCTACTGGCGGCGCCCGACGTCAGGATCGGCCATCAGCATGTCGTACGCCGCCACTGGCCGGCCAGCGTTCCTGGCTCCGGGCCGCTCTCACCCGAGCCGGCGGCGTACCCGGGCGATCAGATCTGTCGTTGAGACGCCGCTGCGCGGCACGAGTCGCAGCAGTCCAGCGGCCACCGCCGGTCCGTAGACGTCGGCTGCGCCTTCCTCGTCCAGGTCGTCGCCGTGCACGACGAGAGCCAGGTCGTGCTCGTCGAGGAAGTCCTGCGTGAGCCGCAGTGGCGCATCCGCGATCACCTCGTCCACGTAGCGACAGGCCTCGATCACCGCCACCCGCTCGGCCAGGATCATGATCGGCAGTCGCTTGTACGCCGCAGCACTCTCGTCGGAGAGCACGCCGACGACGAGGTGGTCGCCGAGCTCGCGGGCCGCCCGCAGCAGCGAGACGTGCCCGGGGTGGAAGAGGTCGCCGACCATGTCGACGTAGACGCGCCGACTCACGTCTCGGTCGCTCACATCGTCGGGTCGGTCCACGCCAGCTGCGCGACCTCGATGCCCTTGTCGCGGGTGACGACGCGGGCACGTCCGGGCGCCGAGGGCTGCGGGCGCAGGTTGCCGATGAGGGCACCCTCGTCGCGCGGCCCCGACAGCAGCACGCCGGGCATGGCCAGGTCGCGCATCGACTGGAGGACGGGTTCGTAGGACGCACGCGACGCGCCACCGACACGACGAGCCACGACGAGGTGCAGCCCCGTGTCGCGGGCCTGCGCCATCAGCGGCTGCAGTGCCTGCACCGGCGAGGACTGCGCGGTCGCGACCAGGTCGTAGTCGTCGACCACGACGAACACCTCGGCGCCGGTCCACCACGACCGGTTGCGCAGCTGGTCGGGCGTGACGTCCGGTCCCGGGATCCGGCTCTCGAGGTAGGCCGCGATGTCCTTGAGCGTGGGCGTGGCCTGGGTGGCGGAGGTCAGGTAGTTCAGCAGGTACTCGTCGGGCACCTCGCCGAGCAGGGAGCGCCGGTAGTCGACGATGACGATCTGCGCCTCCTTCGGCGTGCGGGTGCGCATGACCTCCTGGACGTAGTTGCGCAGCAGCGCGCTCTTGCCGGACTGCCCGTCGCCGTAGATGAGCAGGTGCGGCTCGGCGGCCACGTCGATGGCGACCGGCGCCAGCTCCTTCTCGTTGATGCCGATCAGGATCCGCTTCTCGTCGATCTTGCGGCGTACGGCGTCATCGCGGATCTTGTCGAGGGTGACCAGCTCGGGCAGGAGTCGCAGCTTGGGTCCGGGCGTGCCCTTCCACGCGGCGTTGGCGCGGTCGATGAGGTGGTCGACACCCTCGCCGAGGGTGGCCGAGTCGCCGTCACCGTCCACGCGCGGGAGCGCGCTGAGGAAGTGCAGCTTGCTCGGGACGAGGCCTCGACCGGGCCGGCCGGCCGGCACGAGCGCGGCGACCTTGCGGTCGATCTCCGAGTCGACCGGGTCACCGAGCCGCAGCTCGAGCTTGGAGCCGAAGACGTCGCGCATCGCAGCGCGGAAGTCGGCCCAGCGGGTCGAGGCGGCGACGATGTGCAGGCCGAAGGTGAGGCCGCGACCGGCGAGCTGCTGGAGCTCCATCTCGAGGTCGTCGAACTCGGCGCGCAGGGTGCTCCAGCCGTCGATGACCAGGAACACGTCGCCCCAGCCGTCGTCGGCGCGGCCCTGGGCGCGGCGGGTGCGGTAGGTCTCGATGGAGTCGATGCCCTGGTCGCGGAAGTAGGCCTCGCGGCGATCGACCACGCCCTGGATCTCGGCGACCACGCGGCGTACGACATCGGGCTCGGAGCGCGTGGCCACACCCGACACGTGCGGGAAGCGGGCCAGCGGCGCGAAGGTGCCGCCACCGAAGTCGAGCACGAAGAACTGCGACTCGGCCGGTGTCGAGACGAGGCCCATGCTGGTGACGATCGTGCGCAGCAGGGTGCTCTTGCCGGAGCGCGGACCGCCCACGACGGCGACGTGACCGGACGCGCCGGACAGGTTGAGCGTCATCGTGTCGCGGCGCTGTTCGCGCGGACGGTCCACGGTGCCGAGCGGGATGACGAGACCGTTGAGGTCGCGCCACTGCGGCGAGACGAGGCCGAGCTCGGGGTCCTCGACAAGGTCGGGCATCAGGTCGTCGAGCGTGTCCGGGACGTCGAGCGGCGGCAGCCAGACCTGGTGGGCGGGGTCGCCGACGCCGATCATCCGGTCGACCGCGATGTCGAGGAGCGAGGGCTGCTCACCCTGCTGCTGCACCGGCATCGGCGCGACGTCGTCCTCGGTCTCCAGCGGCTCGAGGGCCAGCACCTCGGAGATCGTGAAGGGCAGGATGCCGCGCACGTGGCCACCCTCGTCGCGGCTGACGCGGGCGCGTCCGCTCGGCGGTCCGGAGACGTACGCCGCCTTGAACCGCAGGAGGGTCGACTGGTCGGGCTTCAGGTAGCCCAGACCGGGGACCGCGGGCAGCTCGTAGGCGTCGGGCACACCGAGCACGGCGCGCGACTCTCCCGCGGAGAAGGTGCGCAGGCCGACGCGGTAGGACAGGTGCGACTCGAGGCCGCGCAGGCGTCCTTCCTCCAGCCGCTGCGAGGCGAGCAGCAGGTGCAGGCCGAGCGATCGACCGAGGCGGCCGATGGCGACGAAGAGGTCGATGAACTCCGGTTTGGCCGAGAGCATCTCGGAGAACTCGTCGACCACGATGAACAGCGACGGCATCGGGGCGAGGTCCTCGCCGTTGGCGCGGGCCTTCTCGT
>JBDSPC010000126.1:0-7764 GCA_039914485.1 Nocardioides sp. | reverse complement strand
GCAAGCTCGGCACGATCGACAACCGCGGCTCGCACTTCTACCTCGGCCTCTACTGGGCCGAGGAGCTGGCCATGCAGACCGAGGACGCCGAGCTCGCTGCGTCGTTCGAGGCGCTCGCGGGCACGCTGCGCGAGAACGAGGCGAAGATCGTCGAGGAGCTGATCGCCGTCCAGGGCTCGCCCGCCGACATCGGTGGCTACTACGAGCCGGACGACCAGCTCGCCGAGGCCGTCATGCGCCCGAGCGCGACGTTCAACGAGGCGCTCGCCACGCTGTGAGCCGACTCCGCGCCGCGGGTCCGTCCGCGGCGCGGACCCGGGCACGGTGGGCGCTGGGCACGCTGGTCGGCGTCAACGCCCTCATGCTGTGGTTCTTCCTCGGCATGACGGCGTCGCTGGGCTGGCACGCGAAGCTGCTCGACGAGACCACCCTGCGCTCGTGCGCCGCCAGCGCCCTGGACCGCACGAACGGTGACGGCCGCTCCGTGTCGCCCTGGTCCGCCGACCTGACCGGCGCCCGCTTCGTCGGCGACGCGACGATCCGCTTCGTCGGCGACTTCGACACCTACGACGACGAGACCGGCGAGGGCACGGCCACGCTCGAGGTCGAGTGCACGCTGGCCGTGGCGGACGGGGACAGCAGCACCAGCGCCCAGCTCGTCGTGCGCCGCGCGCGGGTGGTGGGCTGATGCCTCCCCAGTCGCGCTGGACTGGCCTGCTCGGCATCGCCGTGGGCAACGCCCTGCCCCTCTACCTCGTGTGGACCGGGCAGCTGCAGGTCCCCGACCTGGTGCTCGTCTACTTCCTCGAGCTGGCGCTGGCCTACCTCGTCCTCTTCGCCGCCCGCCCCGACCGCCGGCTCGCCGAGCGCCGGGGAGGCGAGGCCCTCAAGGGCCTCGCAGCGATGGTGCTGGGGGCGGTGGTGCTCGGTCCGGTGCTCGCCATCTACACCTTCGGCCCGGTCACGTGGGACACCACGACGCTGTGGATCGTGACCGTTGCGCTGGCCAGCACGCTGATCGGCTATGCCGCCTCGATCTGGCGACGGGGTGCGCGCTGGCGCGAGGGCGTCGTCGGCGCCTTCGCCTGGCGGTTCGTGCTCATGGTGGTCGCCCTGATGGCGGCCAGCGCCGGGGCGTCCTACGAACGGCTCCTCGCCGCCGACTGGGAGCCGCACCGCTTCGGCAACGGCTGGGCGCTGCCCGCGGGAGAGCTGCTGACCAAGCTCGCGCTGGCGCTGGACCTGTCGCCGGTGATCGTGGCGGCCGGCATCCTGTGCACCTACCGCCTCGTCAGCGAAGTGCTCCACGAGGTCGTCGACATCTTCGGTGACGAGGCGGCGCAGGGCGCCGCGGAATAGGTCTCGCCGCCCCTGCCTTGGAGAATGAGTGCAGATGACGACGACTTCCGATGCCCCAGAACTCGACCACACGCCGGTGGTTCGCGCCCGCCACTTCGGGCTCGCGGTGCTGGCGCTGGCCATGGGCGGCTTCGCGATCGGAACCACCGAGTTCGTGACGATGGGCCTGCTGCCGCAGATCTCCGCCGGCGTCGAGGTCTCGATCCCCACCGGTGGTCACGTCATCTCCGCCTACGCCCTCGGCGTCGTCGTCGGCGCCCCCATCCTGGCCTTCCTGGGCGCCCGCCTGCCGCGTCGCGCCCTGCTGGTGGCGCTGATGGTCGCCTTCGCCGTCGGCAACGCCGCCAGCGCCCTTGCCACGTCGTACGGCGCACTGATGGCCGCCCGCTTCGCCGCCGGCCTGCCTCACGGTGCCTACTTCGGCGTCGCGTCACTGCTGGCCGCCAGCATGGCCAGCCCGGCCCGCAAGGGCCGCGCCGTTGCGGCGGTCATGCTCGGGCTGAGCGTGGCCAACGTCGTCGGCGTACCGGCCGCGACCTGGCTCGGACAGAACCTCGGCTGGCGCACCGCCTTCTGGGTGGTCACCGCCCTCGGCGTCGTCACGCTGGCGCTGGTGCTGGCGTTCGTGCCCAGCTGCCCGGGCGACAGCGAGGCCAGCGGCCGCCGCGAGCTCGGGGCGTTCAAGCTGCCGCAGGTCTGGCTGACCCTGGTGGCCGGGGCCATCGGCTTCGGCGGCATGTTCGCCGTCTACACCTACATCGCGCCGACCGTCACCGAGGTCGGCGGGCTGGGGGAGTCGGCCGTCCCGGTCTTCCTGATGTCGTTCGGCCTCGGCATGGTGGCCGGCACCTGGCTGGCCGGTGTGATGGCCGACTGGTCGATCTTCCGCTCGCTGCTGATCGGTGCCGCCGGCATGGGCGCCACCCTGATGCTCTTCTGGTTGACCGCCCCCGGCGGCTGGCTGGCCCTGCCGGTCGTCTTCCTGATCACCGCGCTCGGCTCGGTGCTCGTGGTCAACCTGCAGTTGCGCCTGATGGACGTCGCGGGCGAGGCCCAGACACTCGGCGCGGCCCTGAACCACGCGTCCCTCAACGTCGCCAACGCGCTCGGCGCCTGGCTCGGTGGCCTGGTGATCGCTGCCGGCTACGGCTACCGCGCGCCCGCCCTCGTCGGCGTCGCGCTGAGCGTTGCCGGCCTCGTCGTGCTGGTGCTGTCAGCCGTGATCCACCGACGTAACCGGGATCTCACCGACTCGGCCCCATTGGGAACGCCGGCGTAACACTCGGTCAACCTGCTGTTCGCACGACTCGTTCAGGCTGGTGCCATGAACGAGCACCCGACCTCCCAGCCCGACGAAGCCGAGCTCGAACGCCGCCGGGCGCTGCGCGATCGGCGTACGCACGATCTCGTGGAGCTGATGGCCAGACGCGGCGAGCTGGCGGGGATCAACCCGTGGGCGGACACGTTGATCGAGGGCGTGGCCTGGACTGCATGACCGGCCTCAGGTGTAGACCATCCCCATCCGCTCGCGCACCTCGTCGAGGGTCGCCTCGGCGACCTCGTTGGCGCGGGCGTTGCCGGCGCGCAGGATGTCTGCGACGTACGCCGCATCGCCCTCGAGCTCCAAGCGGCGCGCGCGCAACGGCGCGAGCTCGGTGTTGATCGCCTCGGTGAGCCGCTTCTTGAGCGCGCCGCCGCCACCGTCCCCGATCTCCTCGGCGACCAGCTCGGGCGCGACGCCCTCGCACAGGGAGATGAGCAGCAGCAGGTTGGCGACCTCGGGCCGGTGCTCCGGGTCGTAGGTGATGACCCGGTCGCTGTCGGTCTTGGCGCCCTTGAGCTTCTTGGCCGTCTCGTCTGCGGTCATCCGCAGCTCGATGACGTTGCCCTTGGACTTGCTCATCTTGGTGCCGTCGAGGCCCAGGATGAGAGTCGCCTCCGACAGCAGCGCGTCGGGCTCGGGGAAGGTGGCGCCGTACCGCTCGTTGAAGCGGCGCGCCACGACGCGGGTCTGTTCCAGGTGGGGGAGCTGGTCGCGACCGACGGGCACGACGTTGGCCTTGCAGAAGAGGATGTCGGCCGCCTGGTGGACGGGGTAGGTCAGGAGGAGGCCGCCGATGCTGGTGATGCCGGCGGTCTTCGCCTCGTCCTTGACCGTGGGGTTGCGCTGAAGCTCGGCGACGCTGACCAGGCTGAGGAACGGCAGCATCAGCTGGTTGAGGGCGGGCACGGCGGAGTGGGTGAAGATCGTGGCGCGCTCGGGGTCGAGGCCGGCCGCGATGTTGTCGAGCGTCAGGCTGTGCACGCTGCCGCGGATGTCGCCGAGCATCTCCCGGTCGGTGATGACCTGGTAGTCGGCGATCAGCTGCCAGATCTCGGCGCCGCTCTGCTGGAGCTTGACGCGATTCCTGATGGATCCGAAGTAGTGGCCGATGTGCAGGGCGCCGGTCGGGCGGTCACCCGTCAGCATCCGCAAGCTCTCGGGATTCTCCTCCAGTCGCTTCTCGATCGCGGCGCTGCGCGCCAGGGCTGCCTGATAGGAGTCGCTCACGAGGAGCGATCCTACAAACCGGCTGCCGGGCACCGCGACCCAGTTGGGTAGGGTCTCGGCGTGCCGACCATCGGAGTTGCCGTAGCGATTCCGGAGCCCTGGGCCACTGAGCTCCAGGACTACCGGACCTCCGTCGGCGACCTCACGGCCACCCAGATCCCCACGCACATCACCTTGATCCCGCCGGTGGACGTGTCGGACGTCGACCTGGCCGTCGTCGAGTCACACCTGGCCGCCGTCGCGGGCACCGTCGGCGCGTTCCGGATCCACCTCCGCGGCACCGGCACGTTCCGTCCCGTCTCGCCGGTCGTCTTCGTGTCCGTGGTCGAGGGGATCTCCGAGTGCGAGCTGCTGGCGCAGGCCGTGCGCAGTGGGCCGCTGGAGGTCGAGCTCGGCTTCCCCTACCACCCGCACGTCACCATCGCCCACCACCTCGCTGACGACCAGCTCGACCGGGCGTTCGGCGAGCTCGCCGACTTCGAGTGTGAGTTCGCCGCCGACCACTTCGCGCTCTACGTCCACGACGACGGCATCGGCTGGCAGCCGACCCGCGAGTTCGCGCTGGTCTGATGCCGCTCATCCAGACTGCAAGACAGCGCTTGACCGCGATCCGCGAGCGCCGGCCCTTGGTCGACCACCTCGTCCGCATGTTCGAGCACTACGGCAGCGTCAACGGCAGCGCGCTCGCCGCCGCGGTCACCTACTTCGCCTTCCTGTCCTTCTTCCCGATCGTCGCGCTGGCGTTCGCCGTGATCGGATTCGTGTCCCGGGCCTATCCGAACGCTGACGAGGACCTGGTCACCGCCATCAACGATGTGCTGCCGGGGATCGTGGGCGGGGCGGACGGCCTCAAGCTGTCGACCTTCCAGGACAACGCGCCCGGCATCTTCAGCATCGGCCTGGTGCTCGCGCTCTACTCCGGCCTCGGCTGGCTCTCCGGCATGCGCACGGCGCTCATCGCGGTGTTCGAGGAGCCGGAGAAGGAGAAGCCGAACTTCTTCCTCGGCAAGGCCCGCGACGTCCTCGCCCTCCTGGCCCTCGGATCGGTCCTGATCGGCAGTGTGGCGATCTCAGGCGTGGCCACCAAGCTCACGACCCCGATCCTCGACCTCCTCGGGCTCGGCGCCGGGGCGACGCCGGCGATCTGGGTGATCGGCCTGGTCCTGGGGCTCGCCGCCAACACGGTGCTGTTCTTCGCGTTCTTCCGGCTGCTCGCCGCCCCCCACGTGCCGACGAGGTCCCTGTGGTCCGGGGCGCTGGTGGGTGCGATCGGCTTCGAGCTGCTCAAGCAGCTCTCGACCTACCTCCTGGCCGGCACCAAGGACCAGCCCGCCGCCCAGGCCTTCGGGATCGCACTGATCCTGGTCGTCTGGATGAACTACTTCTCCCGGGTCGTGGTGCTGGCCGCTTCGTGGGCGTACACCTCGGTGGCCGCACGCGCCCAGCGCGAGCGCGAGCAGTGGCAGGACAGTGCGGTGGTCGAGGGTCCCCGGATCGAGGTGGCCAGCCTCGCGACGGCCCCCGCGGCTGCCCCGGCCCTCGCCAGGGGCTCCTTTGCGGCGGGCGCGGGCGTGATGCTCGCGCTGGTCGCCGTACTCCGACGAAAGAAGAAGTGACATGCAGCTCCAACGCAAGCACGGCCTGTTCCTGCTCGGCGTCGCCGTGTGGAACTTCATCACCTGGGGCACGTTCGTGAAGAACCTGTACGCCGCCCACAGCTCCGGCGAGGACCGCCCGTCCGGCTACTGGATCGCGCACTCGGTGCTGATCGTCGTCAACCTGATCCTGGGTGGCGTGTTCGCCGCCTGGGGCGCGAAGGTGCTTCGGTCCAGCGACTGAGCCGGGCCGTGCTCGGAGCTGGCTACGCCGGCTCGACGACCTCGATGACGCCCACGTGCCGGATGCCCACCTTGGTGACCTCTTGGCTGGCTTCAAAGACATCCGAGACCTCAACGGGGGTCTGTGCCGTGGTGCCCGAAGCCGGCGCGGTCTCCACCAGGCCGAGACTCAGCATCGAACGGTCAGGGTTGATCCCGCCGTCGACCGCCTCGAGGGCGAGGGTGAATCCGCCCCGGGGCACGTGCCGGAGCCGCGGACCTCGATCAGCCTGTTCTCGCCCGTGTAGATCGCGGTGGCAGAGAAACCCTGTACTTCCCATGTGCATACGAGTCCGTCCATGGCTCGACGTTAGGGACGGGACAGTCATTCGACATCGCCTTGGTGACGTATGTGCGCGCGACGAGACACCGACAAGACAGCGGTATCCGATGGTCACCGGGTGACCGTCGGATACCACTGTCTGTGACGAGGTGGATCAGTGCCCGTGGGTCAGCGCGGTGCGCAGGTCCCGGTTCAGCTGGGAGATCACGTCGAGCGGGATCTCCTTGGGGCACGCGGCGGTGCACTCGCCGATGTTCGTGCAGCCACCGAAGCCCTCGGCGTCGTGCTGGGCGACCATGTTGACGACACGGGAGTCGCGCTCGGGCTGGCCCTGGGGAAGTTCGCCGAGGTGGGTGATCTTGGCACCCATGAAGAGCGAGGCGGAGCCGTTGGGGCAGGCCGCAACGCAGGCGCCGCAGCCGATGCAGGTGGCCACGCTGAAGGCGCGCATGGCGTCGTCGCGGGGGACCGGCACGGAGTGGGCCTCGGGCGCGGAGCCGGTGTTGACCGAGATGTAGCCACCCTGCTGGATGATCCGGTCGAAGGCGCCGCGGTCGACGACGAGGTCCTTGAGCACCGGGAACGCGGTCGCGCGCCACGGCTCGATGGTGATCGTCTCGCCGTCGGTGAAGGAACGCATGTGCAGCTGGCAGGTGGTGGTGACCTCGGGACCGTGGGCGTCACCGTTGATCATCAGGCCACAGGCGCCGCAGATGCCCTCGCGACAGTCGGAGTCGAACGCGATCGGGTCCTCGCCCTTGGCGTTGAGGTCCTCGTTCAGCACGTCGAGCATCTCCAGGAACGACATGTCCGGGGACACGTCGTCGACCTGGTAGGTGTGCATCGCGCCGGCCGAGACGGAGTCGGGCTGACGCCAGATCTTCAGCGTCAGGCTCATGTGGTTGTTGTCGCTCACTTGTAGCTCCGCTGCTTCATCTCGATGGCTGTGTAGGTGAGTTCTTCCTTGTGCAGGACGGGTGGCTCTCCGTCACCGGCGAACTCCCATGCGGCGACGTACGCGAAGAGGTCGTCGTGGCGCAGGGCCTCGTTGTCCTCGGTCTGCGACTCGGCCCGGAAGTGGCCGCCGCAGGACTCGCGACGGTTGAGTGCGTCGATGCACATCAGCTCGCCGAGCTCGATGAAGTCGGCGACGCGGCCGGCCTTCTCGAGGGACTGGTTGAGCGACTCGTTGGTGCCGAGCACCTTCACGTTGCGCCAGAAGTCGTCCTTGAGGGTGCGGATGAGGTCGATCGCCTTCCGCAGGCCGTCCTCGGTCCGCTCCATGCCGCAGTACTCCCACATGATGTTGCCGAGCTCGCGGTGGTAGGAGTCGACGCTGCGGGTGCCGTTGACGCTGAGGAAGTGGTTGATCCGCTCCTCGACCGACGCACGAGCCTCGACGACGGCCGGGTGCGACTCGTCGACCTTCTCGAACGGTCCGTCCGCGAGGTAGTCGCGGATGGTGTGCGGCAGCACGAAGTAGCCGTCGGCCAGTCCCTGCATCAGTGCCGAGGCACCGAGGCGGTTGGCGCCGTGGTCGGAGAAGTTGGCCTCGCCGGTGACGAAGAGGCCGGGGATGGTCGACATCAGGTCGTAGTCGACCCAGACGCCGCCCATGACGTAGTGCACGGCGGGGTAGATGCGCATCGGCACCTCGTAGGGGTTCTCACCCGTGATCCGCTCGTACATGTCGA
>JBDSPC010000123.1:0-5159 GCA_039914485.1 Nocardioides sp. | reverse complement strand
CCGCGCGACTGCCGTCGAAGACGGCGTAGTCGGTGCGTGTCGCCGACGCCCCCTCGACCACGAACAGGCCGGTGCCGCCGTCAGGCAGGGAAGCGGACACGACGAGGTAGTCGGCCCGCGCGCCGTTGGGCACCGGGTCGCGGACGCCGGTCAGCGTCCAGCTGTCCCCGTCCTGCGCGGCCGTCACGCCCTCCGCGGAGGACGACCAGCGACCACCCGGGGAGGTGTCCGCTGCGGCGAGCACGATCTCCCCGGCCGACAGTCGGCCCAGCAGGTCGGCGCGCTGCTCGGGCGAGCCGGCCGCCGCGACCAGCCCGCCGGCGTGCACCACGGAGGCGAGGAACGGCTCGGGTGCGAGCACCCGGCCGAGCTCCTGGCAGACCAGCCCGATCTCCACGGGGCCGGCACCGACGCCGCCGTCGTCCTCGCTGAAGGGCAGGCCGAGCACGCCCATCTCCGCGAGCCTGGCCCACTGCGACTCGTCGAACCCCGGATCCTCGGCCACGGCCCGGCGCCGGTTCTCGAATTCGCCGTACGCCTTGGTCGCGAGCCCGCGGACGGCCTCGCGCAGTGCCTTCTGCTCGTCGTCGTAGGTGAAGTCCATGTCAGAGTCCCAGGATCGTGCGGGCGATGATCTGGCGTTGGATCTCGTTGGATCCGCCGTAGATCGAGGCTTTCCGCAGGTTGAGGTAGGTCGGGGCGGAGCGTCGGGCCCAGCCCGGCACGGACGACTCGTCGTCGGCACCGGAGGCGAGCGCCCCCGGCCCGGCGAGGTCGAGCGCGAGCTCGGTCACGGCCTGCTGGAGCACGGTTCCCTTGAGCTTGAGCACCGACGAGGCCGGGTGCGGCTCGCCGCCGGCGGAGTGCGCCACCACGCGCAGCGCGGTCAGCTCGAGCGCGAGCAGCTCGTTCTCGATCTCGGCGATCCGGGCCCGGGTCAGCGGGTCGTCGAGCAGGTCGCCGGCGTTCTCCTTGAGGCTCGCCAGCGCACGCTTGGTCGCACCGACCGGGGCGACGCCGACGCGCTCGTTGCCGAGCAGGAACTTCGCGATCGTCCAGCCGCTGTTCAGCTCGCCGACCATGAGGTCGCCGGGCACCCGCACGTCGGAGAACCACACCTCGTTGACCTCGTGGCCGCCGTCGATCATCTCGATCGGTCGCACCTCGACCCCGTCCAGCGTCATGTCGATCAGCAGCATCGAGATGCCCGCCTGCTTCTTCACCTCGGGATCGGTCCGGACGAGGGTGAAGATCCAGTCGCCGTACTGCCCCAAGGTGGTCCAGGTCTTCTGCCCGTTGACGATCCAGTCGTCCCCGTCGCGTACGGCGGTGGTGCGCAGGCTCGCCAGGTCCGAGCCGGCGTCCGGCTCGGAGAAGCCCTGGGACCACCAGATGTCGAGGTTGGCGGTCTTCGGCAGGAAGCGCTCCTTCTGCTCCTGGCTGCCGAACTGCGCGAGCACCGGGCAGATCATCGATGCATTGAAGGCCAGCGGCGTCGGGACCCCGGCGCGCTGCATCTCCTCGTGCCACAGGTGCCGCTGCAGGCTGCTCCAGCCCTTGCCGCCCCACTCCTCGGGCCAGTGCGGCACCGCCAGGCCGGCCGCGTTGAGCGCCTGCTGGCTGGCCACGATCTCGTCGCGGTCCAGGTGCTGGCCAGAGAGCACCTTGTCGCGGATGTCCTGGGGAAACTCGGTGGTGAAGAAGGTCCGCATCTCGTCACGAAATGCTGCGTCCTCTGCGGACAGCTCCAGCTGCATGCTGCTCCTCGACGTCGAAGGTGATCACTCGCCGTCGGAGTCAAGCACGAATTCGGCGCTTTGCGTTTCGCCATTCCGAACCCAGGTGACCTTCACGGTGTCGCCGGGGCGGTAGGAGCGGATGGTCGCGACGAGGGAGTCGGCGTCGGAGATGCGCTGGTCGTCCACCATCGTGATCGAGTCACCGACCTCGAGCCCACCCTGCTCGGCGGTGGAGCCGGGGGTGACCTGGGTGACCGGCGCACCCTCGGTCTCGCCGTCCTGCTGGCCGCCCACCTGGAGGCCGAGCCGGGCGTGTGTCGGCGTCTCGCCGGCGCTCATCTGGTCGACGATGGGCATCACCTCGTCGATGGGGATCGCGAAGCCCAGGCCGATCGAGCCGGACGCCGACTGCTCGAAGCCCGACTGGGAAGCCGCCGTACGGATCGAGGAGTTGATGCCGATCACGGCGCCGTTCATGTCGACCAGCGGCCCACCGCTGTTGCCGGGGTTGATCGCCGCATCGGTCTGGATGGCGGGGTACGTCGTGGAGTTGCCGCTCTCGTCGGTGCCGACGTTCACGGGACGGTTCAGGGCGCTGACGATGCCACTGGTGACGGTGGCGTCGAGGCCGAACGGCGAGCCGACCGCGACGACCTCCTGGCCGACGTTGAGGTTGGCGGACTTGCCGATCGTGGCGGCCGTCAGGTCACTGACACCGTCGGCCTTGATCACCGCGGTGTCGGTCAGGGGATCGGTGCCCAGGATCGTCGCCTCGGCGGTGGTGCCGTCGGCGAAGTCGACGGTGATCCGGCCGCTCTCGCCCGCGACCTCGACGACGTGGTTGTTGGTCAGGATGGTGCCGTCGGAGGTGAGGATGATGCCCGAGCCGGAGCCGGATCCCTCCGCACCGGTGACGTCGATCTTCACGACGCTCGGCAGCACCCGTGCCGCGACGTCCTCGACCGATCCCTCCGGCGCGTCCGCATCGCTCTGGGCGATGGGGGAGGCGTTGCTGGACGGGTCCGCCGACGTGCTCGGCGCATCGGTGTGGGTCGAGTCCCACACCGCCGCGCCGCCGAGCCCGGCCCCACCACCGACGATGAGGGAGGTGGCGATCACGGCGGCGAGTCCGGCCCGTCGCTTCTTCGGCGGCTCCGGGGGAGGCCCGAAGCTGTAGGTGTCGGAGGGGGACCAGTCGTGCGAAGGCGTCGTACTCATGTCCTCGACAGTGCCGGGCCAGGCTGTGAGTCACCTGAGCGGACCTGAAGGGGAGATGAAGAAACGAAACGAGAACGGCCCGCACCCCTGCTCGAGGGATGCGGGCCGTGCTGTTGAGCTGTGGTCAGCTCCAGCGCTCGGAAGCGGGGACGAACGTCAGCTGGCGCTCGCCGGTGTAGATCTGCTTCGGGCGCGCGATCTTCTGGTCCTTGTCCTGGATCAGCTCGGACCACTGCGCGAGCCAGCCGGGAGTGCGACCGATCGCGAAGAGGACCGTGAACATCTCCGGCGGGAACTGGAAGGCCTCGTAGATCAGGCCGGAGTAGAAGTCGACGTTGGGGTAGAGCTTGCGCTTGATGAAGTACTCGTCCTCGAGCGCGATCTTCTCCAGCTCCTTGGCGATCTCGAGGAGCGGGTTGACCCCGGTGACCTCGAAGACGTCGTCGCAGGCCTTCTTGATGATGGTGGCGCGCGGGTCGAAGTTCTTGTAGACCCGGTGCCCGAAGCCCATGAGCTTCTCGTTGCCGTTCTTGACGCCCTCGATGAAGGCCGGGATGTTCTCCTTCGACCCGATCCGACGCAGCATCTTGAGCACGGCCTCGTTGGCGCCGCCGTGCAGCGGCCCGTAGAGCGCGCCGACGCCGGCCGCGACGGCCGAGTAGGGGTCGACCTGCGAGGAGCCGACGGAGCGCACGGCGTTGGTCGAGCAGTTCTGCTCGTGGTCGGCGTGCAGGATGAAGAGGACGTCGAGGGCCTTGACCAGGCGCTCGTCGGCCTCGTACTTCTGCTCGCTCATCTTGAAGAGCATCGAGAGGAAGTTGGCGGTGTAGCCGAGGTCGTTGTCGGGGTAGACGAACGGCTTGCCCTGGGCGTGGCGGAACGACCACGCGCCGAGGGTCGGCATCTTGGCGATCATCCGCACGATCTGCATGTGCCGGTTGTCGGCGTCGGTGATGCGGCTCGCGTCGGGGTAGAACGTCGACAGGGCGCCGACCGAGGCCATCAGCATCCCCATCGGGTGCGCGTCGTAGCGGAAGCCCTGCATGAACTCCTTGACGTTCTCGTGGACGAACGTGTGATAGGTGATCTCGTGCACCCAGGCCTCGTACTCGACCTGGGTCGGCAGCGCGCCGTGCACCAGCAGGTAGGCGACCTCGAGGAAGCTCGACTTCTCGGCCAGCTGCTCGATGGGGTAGCCGCGATACTCCAGGATGCCCCTGTCGCCGTCGATGAAGGTGACGGCGGAGCGGCACGACGCGGTGTTGACGAAGCCGGGGTCGTAGACGGCGAGCCCTGGGGACTCCTCGTCGGCGCGGATCTTGCCGAGGTCGGCGGCCTTGATGGTGCCGTCGGTGATCGGTACGTCGTACTCCGAGCCGGTGCGGTTGTCACGGACGGTGAGAGAGTCGGTCACGCCGACAACCTAGTCGGCACTCCGGCGCTGCGGAATCCCGGACCCGACGCGGTCTGCTGCCGAGCGTCCGGGCACCCGGGATTGGCGCCGCCCCGCGCGGGTCCGTAGTCTTCGATCTCGCGTCCCTACCGTGCCGCCCCTGACCCGGGCGGTGCAGTCCCGGAGCCCTCCTCACGAGGTCAGCCGGGCCGAGTTCGTCAAGAGGCGCGAGCACCACCTCCGAGCGGGACACGCCCCGCACCCGGATCCTACGAACGCAGAGAGCAAGGTCATGGGTACCTACGCCCCGAAGCCCGGCGACATCACGCGCACGTGGCACGTCATCGACGCCCAGGACATCGTCCTGGGCCGTCTCGCGGTCGAGTGCGCGACACTCCTGCGCGGCAAGCACAAGCCCACCTACGCCCCCAACGTCGACGGTGGCGACTTCGTCGTCGTCGTCAACGCCGAGAAGGTGGCGTTGGCCGGCAACAAGGCGGTGACCAAGAAGGTCTACCGCCACTCGGGGTTCCCCGGTGGTCTGACCGAGACCGCCATCGGCGACATCCTCGTCAAGGACGCCCGCAAGGTGGTCGAGAAGGCGGTCTGGGGCATGCTCCCCAAGAACAAGCTGAGCCGTCAGCAGCTGACCAAGCTCAAGGTGTACTCCGGCCCGGAGCACCCGCACGCCGCTCAGCAGGCCGTGCCCCACGAGATCAAGCAGATCTCCCAGTAGTCGCGACCTTCCACCCACAGACTGAGCAGGTAGACACCCATGACTGACAACACCGTTTCCCCCGAGGGCGAGG